>JADGON010000315.1 GCA_017882945.1 Acidimicrobiia bacterium
CGTGGTGCTCGTCCTCGCGCTGCTGTATTGCGTGCCGGTCTCGGCGCGCACCGGCCAGACGCTGGGGAAGCGGTTCCGCAAGCTGCGACTGGTGCGCGTGGACGGCTCGCCACCCGGCTGGGGCGCGTCCCTGGTCCATTACGGCGTCCCGATCTTCCTCGGCTTGGCGCTGCTCACCCCGCTCGGACCGCTGGCGCTGATCCTGGCGCTCGGAAGTGTCCTCTGGAACATCCGCGACAAGAACCGCCAGGGCGTCCACGACAAGCTGGCGAAGACGTTCGTCGTCGAAGCCTGAGCTACGAAGAGACCGGAGAACGCGATGAAGTACGTGTACGCCTTCCACGAAGGTGGGCGGGAGCAGAAGTTCCTGCTCGGCGGCAAGGGCGCGAACCTCGCCGAGATGACGAAGCTGGGTCTTCCGGTTCCTCCCGGCTTCACCATCACCACCGAGGCGTGCAACGCCTACATGGCCGCGGGCGACACGCTGCCCGAAGGTCTGATGGACGAGGTCGCCGACGCGATGCGCGCGCTCGAAGCGGACATGGGCAAGCGCCTGGGTGACGACGTGGACCCGCTGCTCGTCTCGGTGCGCTCGGGCGCGCCGTTCTCGATGCCGGGGATGATGGACACGGTTCTCAACCTCGGACTCAACGACGACTCGGTGCAGGGTCTCGCGAAGCAGACCGGCAACGAGCGCTTCGCGTTCGACTCGTACCGGCGCTTCGTGCAGATGTTCGGCAAGATCGTGCTGGACGTCCCCGGCGACGACTTCGAAGATGCACTCCACGAGCTCATGGAAGAGCGCGGCGTGGCGGTGGACACCGAGCTCACCGCGGAGGACCTGCGCGGGTTGGTGACGTCGTTCAAGGGGATCGTGCAGCGCGTTGCCGGGGTGGACTTCCCCGATGACCCGCACGCGCAGCTGGGCTACGCGATCGAGGCCGTGTTCAAGTCATGGAACGGTCGGCGCGCGAAGGACTACCGGCGGATGGAGCGGATCCCCGACGACCTCGGGACTGCCGTGAACGTCCAGACGATGGTGTACGGCAACAAGGGCGAGGACTCCGGGACGGGCGTGGCGTTCACGCGCAACCCGTCGACGGGGGAGAGCCTGCCGTACGGCGACTTCCTCGCCAACGCCCAGGGCGAGGACGTGGTGGCCGGGATCCGGATCACCGAACCGCTCGACGCCATGGCGAACGACTTCTCGGAGTGTCACCGGCAGCTGCTCGACGTCATGGCGCTGCTGGAGCGGCACTACCGCGACATGTGTGACATCGAGTTCACGATCGAGCAGGGTCGCCTCTTCATCCTCCAGACCCGCGTCGGCAAGCGGACCGCGATGGCCGCGCTCCGCATGGCGGTCGAGATGGAGTCCGAAGGGCTCATCGACAAGAACGAAGCGGTGCTGCGGATCCAGCCGGCGCAGCTCGACCAGCTCCTGCACCCGCAGTTCGACCCGAGCGCGAAGTACGAGGTGCTCGCGAAGGGGCTCAACGCCTCGCCCGGCGCCGCGGTGGGCAAGGTGTCCTTCACGGCCGATGACGCCGAAGCCTCCGCCGCGGCCGGCGAGGCCGTGATCCTTGTACGGCCCGAGACCTCGCCGGAAGATCTCCACGGCATGATCGCAGCGGAGGGGATCCTCACTTCGCGCGGCGGTCTGGTGAGCCACGCGGCGGTGGTGGCGCGCGGGATGGGCAAGCCCGCGATCTGCGGTGCCGAGGCGTTGCAGATCGACCTTGCCCGCAAGGAGTTCCACGTCGTGCGCGATCGCGAGGTCGGAGGCGTGGTGAGCCCGGTGCGGATCACCGTGCGTGAAGGCGACCTGATCTCGATCAACGGTGGCACCGGCGAGGTCGTGGTCGGTCAGGTGCCGGTCGTGACGCCCGAGCCGACCGGCCCGTTCGGCATCGTGCTCGGATGGGCGGACGAGGTGCGCACGATGAAGGTACGCGCGAACGCGGACCTTCCCGAGGACTCGCTGAAGGCGCGTGAGTTCGGTGCGGAAGGCATCGGGCTCTGCCGGACCGAGCACATGTTCCTCGGAGATCGACTGCCGACGGTGCAGCGGATGATCCTGGCCGAGACACCCGAAGAAGAGGAAGCCGCGCTCGACGCGCTGCTGCCCGTCCAGCGCGCCGACTTCATCGGGATCCTCGAGGCGATGGACGGGCTCCCGGTGACCATCCGACTGCTCGACCCGCCGCTGCACGAGTTCCTGCCCCGGCACGCGGAGATCCTCGGCCGCCAGGTCGACGCGTTCATCCAGGGGTTGGGTGATCCCGAAGCCGACCGCCTCATGGCCGCGCTCAAGCGGTGGGAGGAGGCGAACCCGATGCTCGGCACCCGCGGGTGCCGGCTCGGCATCCTCAAGCCCGGCCTCTACCGCATGCAGGTGCGGGCGATCATCGAGGCCGCGGTGGAGCGCAAGCTTGCCGGCGGTGACCCGCAGGTCGAGATCATGATCCCGCTGACGGTGACGAAGTCCGAGATGGTGCTGCTCGACGGCTGGGTGCGCGAGGAAGCCGAGAAGGTGTTCGACGCGAAGGGGCTGCGGGTCGACTACATGGTCGGCACCATGATCGAGACGCCACGGGCGGCGATCGTGGCCGACGAGATCGCAGAAGTCGCGGAGTTCTTCTCGTTCGGCACCAACGACCTCACGCAGATGACGTTCGGCTTCTCGCGCGACGACGTGGAGGGTCGCATGATGCCGGCATACCTCGAGCAGGGCCTGCTCCCGGTGAGCCCGTTCGAACAGCTGGACCGCGACGGTGTCGGCAAGCTGGTCGAGTGGGCGAAGGCGCGTGGGCGCGCGGTGCGTCCCGACCTGAAGCTCGGGATCTGCGGCGAGCACGGTGGCGACCCCGCGTCGGTGCACTTCTGCTACGAGGTCGGCCTGGACTACGTCTCGTGCTCGCCCTACCGGGTGCCGCTGGCCCGGTTGGCTGCGGCGCACGCGGCACTGGGCGAAGGCGGACCGGGGACGACGGCCTGATCGTCGCTCCGACTCGGTTGTCCCACCCGGTCGGTATCCTCGACTCATGACGACGGAACCGGCTGATCTGACGGATCGGGCGCGCAGCTGGGCGGCGACGATGGACGGGTTCGCCGCGGGCTCCGTCCGGCGTGCGCACGTGGATTCGGCCGCGAAGATCGGTTCCATCGAGGTGTTCGACCGGTCGGCCCGGGAGGAGCTCGAAGACGCCCAGCTGGCTCCCGGCGCGACCCGGGCACGGGGGGCCGGCCACCGCGCGCAGCCCGAGGAGCCCGACGCCGTCCGCACGTGCTTCGAACGTGACCGGGACCGGATCCTGCACGGAACCACGGCGTTCCGCCGGCTGGCCGGCAAGACCCAGGTCTTCGTGTTTCCCGAAGATCACCAGCGCACCCGCCTGACCCACGCGCTCGAAGTCGCCCAGGTGGCCTCCAGCATTGCTGCAGCCTGCCGGCTCAACGTCGCGTTGACCGAGGCGATCGCGCTCGGCCACGACTGCGGGCACGGTCCGTTCGGGCACGCGAGCGAGGACGCGTTCACGCCGTACGTGCCCGGTGGGTTCGACCACGCCTGCTGGGGTGCGGACGTGGTGCTCGCTCCGGTGAACCTGTGTGTGGAGACCCTGGACGGCATTCGCAACCACTCGTGGTCCCGACCGGCGCCGATCACGCCGGAGGGGGAGGTCGTCTCCTGGGCCGATCGCATCGCGTACGTCTGCCACGACTTCGAAGACGCGGTGCGGACCGGCATCGTGACCCCGGCGATGCTGCCGGCGTCCGTCCGGGAGCACTGCGGGGAGCGACGCAGCCGCCAGCTCCACTCGTTCATCTCCTCGGTGGTCGGGACGGCTCACGAGCACGGCGAGATCGGCATGAGCTCGACGATGGCGGAGGCGCTGGGAGAGTTCCGGGCCTTCAACTACGAGCAGATCTACATGCGTCCCGCATCGGTGGCGCAGGGTCAAGCGGTCGTCCGGGTGCTCAGGGCGCTGGTCGAGTACTACGCCGATCGACCGAACACGTTGCCGTTCCCCGAGCTGGCCGGAAGCGGCCATCCGAATGAGGGGTCGAGCGCGGGAAGTGACCAGGCGATGCGTGAGGCGGTGACCTACGTGGCCGGCATGACCGACCGATTCGCGTTCACCCAGGCCGTCGCGCAGCTGGGCTGGGATCCGGCGTCCCTCCCCGCGGGTCTTGATGTGGTCATCAGCCGGTGATCGCCCGATGAGCTCCCGCTCCGGCGCCGCGGCGCCTGGCCTACCCTGAGGCGCGATGGGTATTCGCGACGAGGACGTTGCGCAGGTCAGGGAAGCCACCGACATCGTCGGGCTCATCAGCGAGCGGCTCGCGCTGAAGCGCGCCGGGCGCCGCTTCGTCGGATTGTGCCCGTTCCACACGGAGAAGTCGCCGAGCTTCTCGGTGAACCCGGAGCTCGGTCTGTACTACTGCTTCGGCTGCCAGGAGAGTGGCGACGCGATCACCTTCGTGCGCAAGCTCGACGGCTTGGACTTCCCCGAGGCGGTCGAGCGACTCGCCGGTCGAGCCGGCATCACGTTGCGCTACGACTCGACCGCGGTCGGGCAGGATCGTCAGCGCAAGGATCGACTCTCAGCCGCGGTGGGTGCCGCGATCGACTTCTACCACCGCATCCTCCTCGAACAGCCCGAGGGTGGTCGCGCGCGCGGCTACCTGCGGAGCCGCGGCTTCGACGGCGACGCCGCTCGGCGGTTCGTGCTCGGTTGGTCGCCGGACGGCTTCGACGCGCTGAGCCGGCACCTCCAAGCCGAGAAGCACCAGCGCGACGACATCGTTGCCGCGGGGCTCGCGTTCGTGAACAAGTCGAACCGCTTGCAGGACAGCTTCCGGTCGCGACTGATGTTCCCGATCTACGACCGCGCGGGTGTGGCGGTGGGATTCGGCGGCCGCACGCTCTCGGGTGACGGACCCAAGTACAAGAACACCGCGGAGACGCCGCTGTATCACAAGAGCCGCTTGCTCTACGGGCTGAACTGGGCGAAGGCCGAGGTCGGCGCACGCGACGAGGTCGTGATCTGCGAGGGCTACACGGACGTGATGGGCTTCACGCTGGCCGGCATTCCGAACGCGGTCGCGACCTGCGGTACCGCGCTGACCGAGCAGCATGTCCAGCTGTTGAAGAGCTTCACGCGCCGGATGGTGCTCGCCTACGACGCGGACAACGCGGGGCAGAGCGCGGCGGAGAAGTGGTATCAGTGGGAGCAGGAGTTCGACATCGAGGTCAAGGTCGCGGCGCTCCCCCCCGGCCGGGATCCGGGCGACCTGTGGAAGGACGACCCTGACGTGCTCGTGAAAGCAGTCGAGGGCGCGCAGCGGTTCATGCAGTTCAAGCTCGACCGGGTGCTCGCCGCGGCCGACCTCACCGGCCCCGAGGGTCGGGCGCGCGCGGCGGAGGCGCTCGTGCCGGTGCTGCGCGAACACCCGAACGAGCTGGTGCGGGAGCAGTACATCCAGACCGCGTCGGGCACGCTCGGCATCGACCACGCGTGGTTCAAGCAGGCCGTCTCGCGCCAAGGGCCGGCCCGTCGCGACATCGGGGAGCTGCAGCGCCCCGATCGGGACCGGCAGGCACCGAGCCATGTCGCGGTCGATCCTCGTGAAGAAGACGTGCTGCTGTGGGCGATTCACGACCCGGAGCTGGTTGCGGACTGGCTGGACGCTTCCTTGTTCGTCGATCCCGTGGCGCGCGCGGCATTCGAGCAGCTCTCGAGCGCGGCCGAGCTTCACGAAGCGCTGGCCACGAGCGAGGGTGAGGTCCGGGCGCTGTTGGAGCGATTGGCAGTCGAGGAACCCCAGGCCGATGCGGAGCCGGAGACGGTGCGCGCCCGGTTGGTCGTGAACCTGGTCGAGCCCGCCGCCGAGCGATTGCGCGATCAGCTGCGCGCGGCGAACGACGACCGGGCGATCC
>JADGON010000316.1 GCA_017882945.1 Acidimicrobiia bacterium
CGGTGAAGGCCGCGGCCCGCTCCGTTGCCGGCCGGGCGTGGAGGTACCGGCTCGTGGTCGTCAGCTGCGAATGTCCCATCGCGTCCTTAATGCTCACCAGGTCGACCCCGCCGGCGACGAGCAGCGACCCGAACGTGTGGCGAAGGTCATGCCAGCGCAGCGGGCGCAGGCCGGCCGCGTCGCGTGCCCGCTTGTAGCGGCGGCGCAGGGCCGAGCCGTCCAGCGGCCGGCCCAGGGCGTTGCAGAAGACGTAGTCGTCGGGCGAGGTGAAATCCTCTCGCTGTGAGAGCCGATCAAGTGCGGCCGCGGCCTGGTCGGCCATCGGCACGCGCCGGACGTGGCCCGTCTTGGTCGTCCCCTCGACGCCAGAGGAGAGCGACCGGCTAATGGTGAGGGCCGAGCCGCTCCAGTCGACGTCCCGCCAGCGCAACGCCAGGAGCTCTCCCAGGCGGAGCCCGGAGTAGGCGGCAACGCGGACCGCTTCGCCGTCGCGGTGGTCCTCGAAGAGCTCGAGCTCGCCGCGAGCCGACACGGCGGGCCGGTGAAAGCCGGCCTCGAGCGAGCGGGCAATCGCCTCGATCTCCTCGGGCGAGTAGAACAGGAGCACCCCCGGTTCGGGCACGCGACGGCGGTCGGTGCCGAGGGCGGGATTCTTCGGTAGCGAGTACGTCGTCGACTTCATGCCGTAGTTGAACGCGGCGCACACGATCTCCCGCGTCCGGTTGACGGTGCGAGCCGACACACCAGTCTCGGCAACCGTGCGCAGGAGCGCCTCGACCTCGGCCGGGGTGATCTTCGCCGCCGACTTGTCGCCGAGCGCGGCCATGATGAGTCCCGCCGTCGCGCCCGTGCCCCGCTTGTGCGGTGTTCCCGGCTCGGCGAGGTCGGATAGGTGTGAGCGGATCGTCGAGGGCTTGGCGCCGCGGACCGTCGCCAGCCACTCCAGGTATCCATGCGCGAGCTCGCGGAACGTGACCCCGCGCGTGCGCCGCTCGCGCTCGACGCGCTCGGTCTCGTTGAAGTCCGTGACGTAGGTGTGGACGAACTCGGCGGCGGCCACGTGCGCACGCCGCTCGTCGAGGTATCCCTCGGCCACGCGGCCGCGGCGCGGCCTCCACCCGCCTGCGTCGTCCCGGGTCAGCCATGCCCGTCCGATGCGCCGCTTGACCTGGTGGCCGCCGTAGCGGAACTTCGCCTCGTAGTGCACCGCGCCGCGCTGCTCGCAGACGATCAGTGCCGCGGTCGGAACGGGGTCTGTTGGAGGCATCACACGAAGGAGAGAAACTCGGTGGAGTACCACCAGAGTACCACTCGTCGTGGAGTACCACTTTGAGTACCAAACTGGCCGAAAACAACTCCAAAGCGGGTATTTGGTGGCCGACCTCTCGCCCAATTTGCGAGAACTAGAGGCCCTTTTTGCAACTCATAACCCGAAGGTCGCGGGTTCGAATCCCGCCCCCGCTATCAAGAATCCGCTGGAAATCGAGACCTCCGAGAGATCGGGGGTTTCGTGTTTAAGCCCGTCTCAAACGCGTGTCAAACATCTTCGTCGGTGGCGAGCCCCTGCTACGCCGCGAGTAGATCGCGCCAGGTCTTGACCGCGTTTGTTGACTGCTCAGGCGTTCGAAACCCAAACGGCAGTCCGCCGAGGACGAGTCGGACCCGGCGCCGACCAGATGCCACGGTGGCGACGGCCGCCGGCGGGGTCGCGTCGGACGGTCCGAGGTGGGGGTACAGCACAACGGTGTCGACTCGATCGACGTCGGCGAGCGCAGCGTAAGCGAGCGCCTAGTGAAGGTCGGCCCGGTGCGCGTCGCGGACGGCCTCGCTCACGCCCGCCCAGCCGTGCCGAGCGAGCAAGGATAGGTGCGCCTTGTACTTGGCATCGAGCCAAACGACTCGCTCACCACCCAGGAGGCCAACATCTGGCGCAAGCGCTCCCATCGACGCGACGCTCCCCTGCCAGCGGAGGGGCCGGCGGGCTTCCCCGAGACCGGGCGGTCGGAGACCGAGTTGCGGTGCCAGCAGGCCGGCGAACGCTCGCACCCAGGCCTCCCACACTGCCGATACTTCGAGGTCCCAGGCCAGCCCGTCTAGCGCCCGGGCGCCGCCGAGACCTCGCTCGTCAGCGACCCAGCCCATCGCCTCAAGGGCATTGGCAACGTACGGTTCGAGAACGCGCTCCAGGGCAAAAGCTGGGCGTCGTTGGAGGCCGGTGCCCACGTCAGCCTGCATCGCCCGAACCCTTTCTGTCAGGTTGCGTCCGACCCCGATTGTGGCGAAGGGCTGCAAGTCGTCGGCCAGGCGCGCGAGGGTCCAGCGCACCGCGGCCATAAGGTCAGGATCGTCGGCGAGGTCGGAGAATTCGCAGGGCAACGAAGTCCACTGTCCCGTCGGCACTTTGCGCGTCGCCCATTCGCCCCAGTCCACGCGACCACGTGGACTCGCTCGCACCTCGCGTCGAGGTACGAACGTCGCTCGCCGGCGCGAGAGGAAGTCCTCGAGTCGCCGAATGACCGGGCCGGCGATCAGCCACGACGGGACCTCACGCGCCGACCCAGGCACCAACGTCCCGCCATCCAGTGTCGGAGCGACTGAGAATCCGACCGCTGACAGAACCTCACCTAACGCGCTCCAACGAAATCGGGGCGTGACCAGGACACCCGCGACGACACGACGGCTCGCGGGCGCGACAAGCGGGACCGCACCGATACGTCCTGTCGGCCGCAACAGCATGTGCAAGCCCCGGTCGGTGTGCACCTCGGGATGGAGACCAAGGCGCTCGATCGCGCCTCGATTCGCGCTGAGGAATGGGTCGATCCAGCGTTCCCCCTGGGCTTGGACGAGCGACCCCGTGATTCGCACGGATCGACCCTCGTCTGTCGTTTGCAGCAGTGGGCGCGCGGCCGGCGCTTGGGTCCGAGCTCCGGCTCGGGCTCTGCCGCGGGAGGTCCGTCCCTGAGGCAAGCCACGCCTCGTCGATGAAGCCCTCGATGCGGTCGGCGAGTCCCGCTACCTCGAGGGTTGCGGGACCAAGCAAGCGCTCGGAGACATAGTCGCGCAGAAGAGGAAGCAGCTCCTGCGACAGACGCCTGCGGAGTCGCGTCGGGCGATTGTCGTCGGTGAGATCGGGACGCGGGTCCAGGAAATACGCGTGGCCGGGAACCAGACGTAGCGCATCATCGTCGGCCCACTCCGTGAACGTGTCGAGGATGTCCTGAAACACCTGGGTTGCGAGGGCGTCGTTTTGATCTTGCACGACCTGAAGCGACGGCCAGACGTCGATAAACGCGAAGCGTCGCCGGATCGCGAGATCGATCCGGGCGATTGACCGGTCCGCAGTGTTCCGGGTGCCGAGCACAAGGAGGTTGGGAGAAAGCTGGAGGGACTCGGGGTACCCGTCGGGGACATGGGGGAGGCGTACCGCGCGATCGGGTTCTCCCGGCTCGAAGAGGCTGACAGCCTCCCCGAGTACCCGTCCAAGATCTGCTCGGTTGATCTCATCGATGACGAGCAGGTGCGGGTGGCCGTTCGCCGACTTGTTTGCTCGCAGGAGGTCGCCGAGACGGACTTCGAACGCCAGCTGATCGCCGGCAATTCGCGGGTAGAGACCGACCACGAAGTCTTCGTACGTTCGGGCGGGATGAAACTGGACCATCTCGTGCGAGCCGATGGCCGCTCCCACCTGAAGGGCTAGTCTAGCGGCCAACAGCGTGCTCGATCGCTACCCGGCCGACCTGCGAGCGATCCCGTGGCATCTGCTGATCGCCGACGAGGCGCTGCGGTACGCCAACCCCGCTACCGAGGCGCACGAGGCGCTCGCCCAGGTGCGGTTCGGATCGGTCGCCGACTGCTGGCTGCTGACCGCGACGCCGCGCGGCAAGAGCGCCGAGCACCTCGACGTGCTCGTCGGCCTGGCGGTCGGCGACGAGGCGATGATCAGCGAGCGGCTGAACACCCGAGAGGCCGGCGATCTGATGGACGAGATCAACGCTCGCCGGCTGCGGGTCAACCACGGCCAGCACCTCGTCCGCGTCACCCCGCCGCGACATGCAGGCGTGGATGCCCGAGGTCCGGCCGGCGCAGCCGCTCGCGCTCGATCCCGACCCGGCGCTCGCGGAGCTGCTCGACGCGATCCGCCACGGCGGCCAAGAGGCATACAGGCGGCTGCTCGAGGTCCTGCGCGAGCTCAAATCACTCGAGGCCGGGACGGCGATCTACAAGCAGGCACTGGCCGAGCTCGCTCGCGCCCAGGGGGTCGTGCTGGGCAACGTCGGCGTGTTCGTCGACGCGAGCGTCGACCCCGAGACGCTGACCCACTCGAAGGCGGCGCTCGCGACCGCGCTCGTCCGTCAAGGACTGGCCGACGCGAGCCGTGGCGGCGGCGACGGACTGCCGCTGCTGCGCGGGATCACCGCCCAGACGCTGGCTGGCGTCGCCGCAGAGGAGCAGGCGATTGTCTTCGGCGAGCGCGTGTGGTGCCTTCGACAGCTGGCGCGCACCCTGCGCGACCGGCACGGCGTCGAGGCGCACGTCGCCGACGGCAGCATCACCACCGGGGAGTCCGAGATGCTTAGGCGGCGCTTTGTCGCTGGCGAGTTCCCGGTGCTGTGTCTGTCGCGGATCGGGCACGAGGGCCACGTGCGCCGCATCGGCGGCTGAGTTGAGCGTGAAGACCGCAAGGTCCTGATCCGGGGATGTCGAGAGGCCCCGTGCGTACCCGGCTTACCCCGGCCCGGAGAAGGGCTGTAACTCCGAAAGGAGCGGGGGACCATCGCA
>JADGON010000317.1 GCA_017882945.1 Acidimicrobiia bacterium
CGTCGTCATCTCCATCGACCACGTCATCAAGCGCTTTGGTGCGTTCGTGGCGGTCGACGACGCGCACTTCGACATCCGGCGGGGCGAGTTCTTCTCGATGCTGGGTCCCTCCGGATGCGGGAAGACCACCACCCTCCGCATGATCGCGGGCTTCGAGCAGCCGTCCGAGGGGCAGATCCGGCTCGAGGGCAGCGACGTCTCGAAGGTCCCGCCGTACAAGCGCAACGTCAACACCGTCTTCCAGCAGTACGCGCTGTTCCCCCACATGTCGGTCAAGGACAACGTCGCGTTCGGCCTGAAGGCCAAGAAGGTGGCGAAGGCCGAGATCGGCAAGCGCGTGGTGGACCTCCTCGAGATCGTCCGCCTGGCCGACTTCGCGGCCCGCAAGCCCGCGCAGCTCTCGGGCGGGCAGCAGCAGCGCGTCGCGCTCGCGCGGGCGCTCGTCAACTATCCGAGCGCGCTGTTACTCGACGAGCCGCTCGGCGCACTGGACCTGAAGCTGCGCCAGGCGATGCAGCTGGAGCTGAAGCGCATCCAGCGCGAGGTCGGGATCACGTTCATCTTCGTGACCCACGACCAGGAAGAGGCCCTCACGATGAGCGACCGCATCGCGGTGATGAGCGACGGCCGGGTCGAGCAGATCGGCTCGCCCGAGGAGATCTACCACGAGCCGCAAACGGAGTTCGTGGCCGGCTTCATCGGTATGGCGAACCTGCTGCCCGCCCGCATCCAACGCCGCGAAGGCGCGCTGGCCGTCGCTCAGGTGGCGGGCGATCGCATCGTTGGCGCGCCGGCCGTGGAGGACCTCGAGACGGGCGGGTACGCGACCCTCATGATCCGGCCCGAGCGGATGCACCTCCAGCTCGAGGAGCCACCCGCCGGTACCGCGTCGATCCCGGCCGAGGTGGTGGACCTCGTCTTCCAGGGTCCGTTGGTGCGGTTCGACCTGCGGACGCCTGACGGCACCCCGATCGTGGCGCACGTCGGACCTGAGGACGACCTCCCGCTGCTCCGTCCGGGAGCGCGAGTCTGGGCCTGTTGGGAGCCCGAGGCCGGGCGGTTGCTACGCCGGGCCGAACGGGTGACCCCGGATCCGACGGAGAGCGAGATCGAAGCGCTGAGGACAGCAACCACAGGAGCGAACCATGAGTAACCGCGATGACCGGATCCGCCACGACCAAGCCCGTCTGGCCCGCCTGGGGCTGTCCCGGCGGCAGTTCCTCGGCCGCAGCGGCGCGCTCCTCGGCGGCCTCGCAGTCGGTCCCGCGCTCCTCGCCGCGTGCGGCGGGAGCAGCGGCACGGGCTCGAGCTCCGGGTCCGACAAGAGCGTCTCGATCTCGAACTGGACGAGCTACATCACTGACCAGTCGAAGAAGGACTTCACCAAGGACACAGGCATCAAGCTCACCTACACCGAAGACATCAACGACAACGAGGAGTACTTCGCCAAGATCCGTCCGAACCTGAGCCGGAACCAGAGCATCGGTCGCGACGGCATCGTGCTCACGGACTGGATGGCGAACCGCATGATCAACCAGGTGAAGTGGGTCCAGCCGCTCGACGCCGCCGCGTTCCCGAACAAGGCAAACCTGCGCGGACCGCTGAAGGCGCCGGGGTTTGACCCGACGCGCAAGTACAGCGCGCCGTGGGCGAGTGGCGTTACCGGCATCGCCTACAACATCAAGACGACGGGCAAGGAGATCAGGACGGTCCAGGACTACCTCGATGCGCCTGGAACCAAGACCGCGCTCACCGAGATGCGCGACACCGTTGGTCTGTTCATGCGCTCGATGGGGATCGACACGGCGACGCCCACGTACAGCAAGGCCCAACCCGCGTTTGATGCGTTGCAGAAGGCAGTGAGCGACGGCAAGATCAAGGGCTTCAACGGCAACGAGTACGTGAGCGATCTCGGGGCCGGCAATCTCTCCGCCGCCTTCGCTTGGTCGGGCGACGTGGCCCAGATCACGCTCGACAACCCCGATGTTCGGTTCGCGGTACCGGAATCGGGCGGGATGCTCTGGTCCGACAACTTCATGATCCCGAAGACGACGGACAAGGCCAATCTCGCGAGCGATTGGATCAACTTCTTCTACGACCCGAAGAACGCCGCGATCCTCACGGCGGGGATCAAGTACATCTCCCCGGTCGAGGGAGTTGATGCCGAGCTCACCAAGATGGGCGGGAAGGCGGCGGCGCTCGTCGAGAATCCACTGGTCGTGCCGACCGACGAGTTTCTCGCGACCCTCGCGATCTTCGGCCCGTTGGACTCGGCCGAGGAGGTCAAGTTCGACAAGCGGTTCTCTCAGATCCTCGGGTCGGGCTGACGGTCGACCGGCGAGAGGTCCGTCGATGAACGAGCGGGACGAGCAGGGCAGGAAGCGAGCGCGCTACTCGCCATGGATCTTGCTCGGTCCGGGCATGCTCTTTCTGTTTCTGTTCTTCTTCTTCCCGCTGTACACGCTCGGCCGCATGTCGCTCTCATACCGACCCAGCCGGTTCGCGAATCCGAAGTTCGGATGGGAGTGGGACAACTTCTCCCACGCGTTCTCGCAGTATGGGAGCCAGTTCACGCGCTCGTTCGTCTACGCCGCGCTGGCGACATTGCTCGCACTGATCATCGCCTACCCGTTGGCCTACGTGATCGCCTTCCGCGGCGGCCGGTTCCGCAACATCCTTCTCGGGCTGGTCGTCGTGCCCTTCTTCACGAACTTCCTGATCCGTACGTTGGCGTGGAAGACGATCCTCGGTGACCAGGGGACGGTCGTCGGGTTCCTTCGTGACGTCGGGATCCTGGGTCCGACGGGGACCCTGCTGCGCACGCCGCTCGCCGTGATCGGTGGGCTCACCTACAACTTCCTGCCCTTCATGGTGTTGCCGATCTACGTCGCGCTCGAGAAGATCGACCCCCGGTTGATTGACGCCGCCCGCGACCTCTATTCGAACACCTGGCGTGCGTTCCGCAAGGTGATCGTGCCGCTGTCGATGCCGGGCGTGTTCGCCGGGAGCCTCCTCGTGTTCATTCCGGCCGCGGGCGACTTCGTCAACGCCTACTACCTGGGGAACGCGCAGACATCGATGATCGGCAACGTCGTCCAGGACCAGTTCCTGGTGCAGACGAACTACCCGGTCGCTGCCGCGCTCTCGTTCGTGTTCATGGCCATCGTGATGGTGATCGTCGTGATCTACGCATGGATCCTCGGCACCGAGGACATCGCATGAGGACCGCGTCATGAGCGCGTCGAGCGGCACCGTGACGTCGACAGGCGGTCGGATCGGGCGGCGGCTCGTGGATCTCGCGGCCGGCCTCGGCCTCGTCTACCTCTTCTTGCCGATCTTCGTCATCGTCGCGTTCAGCTTCAACAAGCCGATCGGTCGCTTCAACGCCGTCTGGCAGGAATTCACGCTTGACAACTGGTTGGACCCGTTCAAGGACAAGGCGCTCGTCGACGCGTTGAAGCTCAGCCTGGAAGTCGCGGCGATCGCGACCGTGATCGCAACCGTTCTCGGCACGTTCGTGGCGCTCGCGCTGGTGCGTTACCGGTTCCGGGGCGGTCAAGCCGTGAACTTCCTGCTTGTCCTGCCACTCACCGCGCCCGAGATCGTTCTGGGCGCGTCGCTGCTCACGCTGTTCCTCGAACCTCACCTGGTGCTGATCAACCACAACTTCGCACTTGGCTTCACGACCATCGTGCTCGCCCACATCATGTTCTGTGTCAGCTATGTGGCGCTGACGGTGAAAGCACGCCTGCGCGGATTCGACTGGACCCTCGAAGACGCGGCGATGGACCTCGGTGCCCCGCCCACGCGCACGTTCATGCGCATCACGCTTCCACTCATCACCCCGGGCATCCTCGCTGCCGCGTTGCTCTCATTTGCGCTCTCGATCGACGACTTCATCATCACGTACTTTGTGTCCGGTCCGAGCACCACGACGTTTCCGATCCGGATCTTCGGCCAGTCGCGCACCGCGACCCCGCCGCAGATCAACGTGCTCGCCTCCATGATCCTGTTCGGCAGCATCATCGTGCTCGCGGTGGGAACCCTCTTTGGCCAGCGGCGGGAGCGCCGGCTCAACCAGGCGACCTGATCCCGTCCGTGGGCGCGAAGGGCCGGCCGCGACCGGCTCCATCCGAGAAGGGAGTTGCGATGCGCACGGTGCAGCATTGGATCGACGGCAAGCTCTGGGATGGAGCGCCGCAGCGTTCGGGTGACGTCTTCGACCCGTCGACGGGACAGGTGCAGGCGCACGTCGCGCTGGCGGGCGGGACCGAGATCGCGGCGGCGGTCGAGAGCGCCCGCCAGGCGTTCCTGGAGTGGCGCGACGTTCCACTGTCGCGGCGGGTACGGATCCTGTTCGCGTTTCGCGAGGTGATGGAGCGGCGCAAGGACGAACTGGCCGCGGCGATCAGTGCCGAGCACGGCAAGGTGGTCTCGGACGCGCTCGGCGAGGTCGGGCGCGGCCAGGAGGTCGTGGAGTTCGCCTGCGGGATCCCGCACGTGTTGAAGGGTGGCTACTCGGAGTCGGTCTCCATGGGGACCGACGTTCACTCGATTCGCCAGCCGCTCGGCGTCGTCGCGGGCATCACACCGTTCAACTTTCCCGCGATGGTGCCCATGTGGATGTTCCCGGTCGCGATCGCGTGCGGCAACGCGTTCGTGCTCAAGCCGAGCGACCGGGATCCGTCGGCGTCGCTGGTGATCGCCGAGCTCTGGGCGGAGGCCGGGCTGCCGGCGGGCGTCTTCACCGTGCTCCAGGGCGACAAGGAGGCGGTCGACGGCCTCCTCGGCCATCCCGACGTGCGGGCGGTGAGCTTCGTCGGCTCCACGCCGGTTGCGCGCTACGTCTACGAGACTGCCGCCGCGAACGGCAAGCGCGTGCAGGCGCTCGGAGGAGCCAAGAACCACATGGTGGTCCTCCCCGACGCCGACCTCGAGCAGGCGGCCGATGCCGCGGTCAGCGCGGGCTACGGATCCGCGGGCGAGCGTTGCATGGCGATCTCGGTGGTCGTGGCCGTAGGAGACGTGGCGGATGCTCTGGTCCAGGAGATCGCCACGCGCACGCGGGCGGTGCAGGTCGGCCCGAGTCGCGAGCCCCGCTCCGAGATGGGCCCGCTCGTCACCGCCGGCCACCGCGACCGGGTGCGCGGCTACGTCGACGGCGGGGTCGGCGAGGGCGCGGAGCTCGTGGTCGACGGCCGCGAGACCGCGGTGCCCGACGAAGGGTTCTTTCTCGGTCCGTGCCTGTTCGACCGGGTCACCCCGTCCATGGCGCTGTACCGCGACGAGATCTTCGGACCCGTGCTCTCGGTCGTACGGGTGGAGACCTACGAAGAGGCGGTGCAGCTGGTCTCGGACAACCCGTACGGCAACGGCGTGGCGATCTTCACGCGCGACGGTGGCGCGGCTCGGCGCTTCGAGCGCGAGGTCGACGCGGGCATGGTCGGCGTGAACGTGCCGATCCCGGTGCCGATGGCGTACTACTCGTTCGGCGGCTGGAAGCAGAGCCTGTTCGGTGACACCCATGTGCACGGCCCCGAGGGCGTCCACTTCTACACGCGCGGCAAGGTGGTGACGAGCCGCTGGGCCGACCCCGCGTCGGACCCTGCCGGCCGCGGTCCCGATCTCGGCTTCCCCAGGACCTGATGCTCGGTGGTCAGGCCCGAGCGACCGTGGGGGCGACGTCGGTCATGAAGCGCTCGACGGACTCGGGAGTCCCGAAGTCGGTGAGCTGGATCACGAAACCCTCGACCCCGGCGGCGGTCTCCGCGGCGAGCGCGTCGGCGATCTCGTTCGGGGTCCCCGCGACCAGCCCGCCCCAGCTGCCGAACCGGCGCTCGGCGACGGCAACGACTTCCTCGCGGTCGGCCGAGCCCGCGGCAAGGCCGACCGGATGCTGCACCGAGACGCGAGCGGAGCCCGCGAGCGGGCGGAGCTCGGCCAACCGGTCCACGGCGTAGGTCGGGCAGTTCCACCAGTCGGCGTGGTCGCGCACGATCGGCATGGTGAGCTTGGGTCCCGCGCCTCCGATGTGCAGCGGCGGGCGGGGAAGCTGGACGGGTCGCGGCCTCCCGATCGCGTCGTGCAGCGCGACGGTGCCGTCGTGATCGAACGGCTCGCCCGCGAACATCAGGTCGAGGATCTCGATGGTCTCCCGCAGGCGTGCCGCGCGGGCGCTCGGCGGGCCCGCGTCCATCCCGTAGGTCTCGAGCTCGCGCTCGACCGAGCCCCATCCGATTCCCAGCTCCAGCCGACCCTCGGAGAGCACATCGACCGTCGCGGCCATCTTGGCCAACACCGCGGGATGACGAAACGGATCGCAGGTGACGAGGTGTCCGATCCGGATCGTCGTCGTGCGCACCGCGAGCGCGGCCGCGAGCGTCCAACCTTCGAACGTGTCGTGCTGCGGCGCGGCCGGCGCGGCGAGATGGTCCATGAGCCAGACCGAGTCGAACCCCGCCGCCTCGGCCGCCAGCGTCCGTTCGAGGATCGTCGGAAACGACATGCGCAGCTGGGGTAGGAAGAGGCCGAACCACGTCATGGCTCAACTGCCCTGCGCGGCGATCAGTTGATCGAGCTTCTGGTCGAGTCGCTCGATGTCACCGCGGGTCGCGTTCTCCTCGTTCGGCCTGAGCTGCACCACGATCGCGCCGCCGGGGTAGATCCACGCGTGCTCGACCTCTTCGACCTTGTTCCCGCCCTGCCGGCGGATCGCCGTCTCCACGTCGCCCTTCCGGAGCACCAACCGGGCCATCTCCTTCTCGTCGAACTCCCCGTCGGTGACGATCTCGCTCTGCGCACCCTCGAACAGCTTGTCGACCTTCGGCTCCCGCCGCGCGATCCGGACCACGAGCATGTTCAACGCGAGCAGGGTCGCCGCGCCCAGCAACCCGCCGAGCAGCGACGTCTCGGGCCCGATGATCGCGTTCTGGACCACGTTGCTCAGCAGGAGGAGCACGACGAGATCGAATGAGTTCAGCTGGGCGAGCTCCCGCTTGCCGAAGAGCCGCAGCAGGATGACGATCGCGAAGTACACGACCGCGGTGCGCAGGATCTTCTCGCCCCAGCTCCAGTCGGTGTACCCGGTCACCCGGTCCCACCACGTCAACGCGATCACGACCACGACACCCTCCTCGTCGAGCGGTGTGGTCAGCCTGTCACGCGACCGTCGCGCCCCCGTCGACTGCGAACACTTGTCCCGTGACGTGGCGGGCATCGTCCGAGAGGAGGAAGCCGGCCACGCTCGCGATGTCCTCGGCCTCGGCCACGTGCCCGAGTGGGACGGTGCGCCGGGCCCGCCGCAGGGCGTCCTCGGACTTCCAGGTGTCGCCGGCCATCGGCGTGTTGACGCCGCCCGGGCAGATGCAGTTCGCGCGGATTCCCTTGGGCCCGCCCTGCACCGCGGCGAGCCGGGTCAGTGCCGCGACGCCGCCCTTGCTCGCGGTGTACCCCGTGCCGATGCCGTGCCCCCGGATCGCGGCGGTCGAGGCGACGGTCACGACGCTCCCGCTGCTCTCGCCTTCATCGCGCGCGAGGTGAGGGATCGCGTGCTTGATCGCCAAGAACGTCCCCGCGAGGTTCACCTGCAGCACCTTGAGGAACGTGTCGAGCGTGACGTTCTCGAGCGGCTGGAGGTCGTCGCCCGCGAAGATCCCCGCGCACGTGACCAGCCCGTCGAGGCGGCCGAAGCACCCGACGGCGCGCGCGACGGCGTAGGCCACAGCATCCTCGTCGCCGACGTCTCCGGTGCTCGTCTCGATCCGACCGCCCGCGGCCGCGGCGCGGGTTGCGGTCTCGACCAGACCCACCTCTGACCGGTCGAGCGCCAGGACGGAGCCGCCGCGGGTCACGACCTCGAGCGCGGTCGCCTGACCGATGCCGCTGCCCGCACCCGTGACGAGCACCACCCGCCCGTCGAGATCACTGCGCATAAGGGGACGGTAGCGTGACGGCTCGGCGCAGACGAACGAGGAGCGCGCGTGAAGGACCCGGCAATCGCGATGCACACCGTGGCGGACAAGGTCATCGTCGTGACCGGCGCCGGGCGCGGGGTCGGCAAGGGGATGGCCGTCCATCTCGGCCGGGGTGGGGCGAAGGTCGTCGTCGCGGAGTGGAAGCGCGATCTGCTCGACGCGGCCGTCGCCGAGCTCGAAGCACTCGGTGTGACGACGCTCGGGCTGCAGTGCAACGTCATGGAGCGTGGCGAGATCGAGGCGATGGTCGCGGCCACGGTGGATCGGTTCGGCCGGGTCGACGGTCTGATCAACAACGCGCAGACCTTCCGCCCGCTCGCGTCGATGTCGGAGGTGAGCGAAGACGACATCGACGTCTTCTACCGCTCCGGGGTCAAAGGCACGGTGTGGGCGATGCAAGCGGTGTATCCCCACATGCGCGAGCAGGGCTGGGGTCGCATCGTGAACTTCGGCTCGTCGATGGGGATCACCGGTGGGAAGGGATTCGGTGCGTACAACGCATCCAAGGAGGCGATCCGGGCGCTGACGCGCACCGCCGCGCGCGAGTGGGCGCCGGACGGCATCGTCGTGAACTGCATCGCGCCCGCGGCCGCGGACCACCACGGGGACGCGGGCAAGCAGAGCGAGGGCTACCGGATCTTCATGGAGAACTGCCCGATGGGCCGCCAGGGTGATCCGGAGCTCGACATCGGACCGCTTGCGTGGTTCCTGTGCTCCGACGCGTGCCGGTACCTCACCGGCCACACCTTCATGGCCGACGGCGGGGCGTTCATGTGGGCATGACCCAGGGCGACCGCGGCGCACTCGCCGAGTACTTCCGACTCGAGGCGGTCGGCTTGGGGGAGATCGGCTCGCCCTTCTACGCCGAGCTCGAACGGCGGATGGCCGACGACGTCGAGGAGGGTGGTCCCACCTGGGCGGTGCTCGAGTCGCGCGCCGGCGCGCCGTTCGACGACGCGTTGGCACTGCGGCTCCTCGGCGGGGTCCACCTGATGGTGCTCTCGGGCACCGCGGGGGAGCTGGCGCGTCACTACCCATCGGTTGGAGGCGACGGCGACGCCGCGGCCGCGTGGTGGCAGCTCCGCGACCTCATGGAGCAGCCACCGCCCGAGGTGCTCGACGCCCTCACGCGCCCGCCGCAGACCAACGAGGTCGGCCGGTCGGCGGCGCTCGTCCCCGGGTTCCTCAAGGTAGCGGCCGAGACCGCGGCGCCGTTGCGGCTGGTCGAGCTCGGTGCGAGCGCAGGCCTCAACCTGCGCGCCGAGCACTACTGGTACGAGCAGAACGGAATGGGTTGGGGTGATCCCGACTCACCGGTGCGCTTCGTCGACCTCTGGCCCGGATCCACACCGCCGCTGGACACGGCCGCAACCGTGGTCGAACGCATCGGCTGTGACCGCGATCCGATCGACGCGACCCAGCCCGACTCCGCGCTCCGGCTCTTGTCGTACGTCTGGCCCGACCAGAAGGAGCGACTCGAGCGGCTGCGCGCCGCGCTGGACCTCGCGCCCCGCCTTCCAGTCGACATCGCGCGCGCGTCCATCGAGGAATGGCTCCCCGAGCAGCTCGCGACCCCGGTGCCGGGCGCAACGACCGTCGTGTACCACTCCATCGTCTGGCAGTACCTGCCGGAGCCGACGCGTGCGTTGGTCATCGACACGATCGAGGCTGCCGGCCGTCGGGCGACGCGCGAGGCACCGCTCGCCTATCTCCGGCTCGAACCCACGCCTGAGACCTACTTCCCCGCGGAGCTGCGGTTGACGGTCTGGCCGGGCGCGGGTGCTGCGGGTGAGAGCCGGCGACTCGCGACCAGCGGGTTCCACTTCGGTCCGGTCACCTGGACCGGTTGACGACTTCCCGGAGATCTCCCGGCGCCGGTCAGGCTCGGCTGGCTCGGCCGGGACTGGTCGGCGCCGGCGGGCCGCCAGCCAGGAGCTCGGCGAGCCGGTCGACGGCGCGCGGGATCGCGCGGTCGTAGCCCTCGGCATCGATCGCAGGGCCGATGAGCTCGAGGTCGAAGCAGCCCTGGTAGCCGGCGTCGAGTACCTGACCGACGATCCGGGCCAGGGGGATGTCGCCGTCGCCCGGTACGAGCCGGTTCGGGGTCGACCGCGTGCCCACCGCGAAGTCGCTGACCTGCACCAGCTGCAACCGGTCGACCGCATCCAGGATGGTCGAGCCGAGATCGCGCTCGGCCCAGCACGCGTTGATCTCCATGCACACGCCGACCCCGAGTCGTTGCGCCAGGTCCACGACGTCGCGCAACGTGTGCACGAACCCCACGTCGACGCGCAACGAGTTCGTGTGCTCCAGCGCGAACGGGATCGCCCGATCCCGTGCCTCGCCCAGCACCGGCCCGAGTGCCTCCTCGAGCGCGTCGGCGGCCGCTTCCCAGGTGAGCCCACCCGCCGGTCCGGTTGTGAACACCAGACACTCCGCGCCAACCGTCGCGCCGGCCTCGAGCGCGTGCATGAGCCGCTCGCGCTGTTGCCCCCATTGCCCCGGGCGCGCAAGGTGGAACGGACCGAGCCCGATCAGGTTCGTGACCCGCAGCCCCGCGTCCCGTACCCGTGCCGCTCCGTCGATCCACCCGTGCCGCTCGAGCTTCACCACCGAGACGCCCACGTTCGTGATGCCGTGGTCCGCATAGAAGGCGAGGTCTTCTTCCAGCGACCAGTCGTAGGTGCAGATCGCGCTGACAGAGATGCGATCAGCACCGGGGCGTGTCCTGGTCACCCGAGCACGGCTCCCCGCGCCGCGCTGCTGCCCCCGTCCAGAGGGAGGTTGACCCCGGTCACGAACTCGCTCTCACGGCTCGCGAAGTAGACGGCCGCGTGTGCGACGTCGTCGGCGACGCCGAGCCGGGTGAGGTGCTGCGCCTCGCGCTTCCGGCGCACCTCGGGATCGAGCGACGCGTCGCGGCGGTCGTTGAGGACGTACCCGGGGCTGATGGTGTTGCAGCGGATTCCGACGCTCGCGTAGTCCACGGCGATGGCGCGCGTGAGCCCGTTCAAGCCGGACTTGGAGGTTGCGTACGCGCTGAGGCCCGGTGACGAACGCTCGGCCGCCCGGCTCGAGATGTTGATGATCGCACCGTGTCCGGCCTCGATCATGTGCGGGATCGCCCGCCGGCAGGTCCACATCGGTGCGGTGAGGTTCACCCGCAGGGTGGCTTCCCACGCGCTCGTCGTCATCTCGGCGACCGGTCCGTCGCTCTCGTCGACGATGCTCGCGACCGCGTTGTTGACCAGCACGGTCAGTCCACCGAGCGCGCTCACCGCGGCGTCGACGAGCGCTTCCGACGCAGCTTCCTCGGACAGGTCGGCCGCGACGAAGACCGCGTGGCCACCTTGGTCTCGCACCTGCTTCACGACCGCGTCGCCTCGGGCCTCGTCGCGCCCGTGCACGACCACGGCGGCTCCTTCGGCCGCGAACCGCACGGCGATCGCCCGTCCGATGCCCGACGTCGAACCGGTGATGAGCGCGCGCTCACCTTCAAGACGCATGCCGCCCGTCACTCGCTCACGCCGGTGGCTCCGGCGGATCGAAGCGCCGCCCGCAGCCGGTCGGCGGCAGCCTCGAGCGCTTCGGGAGGGGTGGTCGAGTCCGCGTTGCCGAAGTCGAGGTCGCGCATCCCGTCGATCGGCACGACGTGGAGGTGGACGTGGGGCACCTCGAGCCCCGCGATCATCAGGCCCACCCGCTCGGGTGCGAATGCGCGCTGCTGCGCGGTCGCGATCTGCTGGGCCACCAGCATGAGGTGGGCGTTGAGCTCCGGATCAAGGTCGATCCAGTGGTCGACCTCGGCTCTCGGGACGACGAGCGTGTGACCGGTCTTGAGGGGTGCGATCGAGAGAAACGCGACGCAGAGGTCGTCGCGCCACACGAACGTCCCCGGCAGCTC
>JADGON010000318.1 GCA_017882945.1 Acidimicrobiia bacterium
ACCGCGCTCGCGCCGGTACCGATCGACGCGACGCGCTCCCCCGCCAACGGCTTGCTGTGGTCCCAGCGCGCGGAGTGGAACACGCGTCCGCGGAACGAGTCGGCGCCCGGGATCGCGGGCATCGTCGGCACGTTGAGCATGCCCAACCCGCTCACGAGCACATCGGCCCGGAAGAGCTCACCCGACTCGGCGCGCAGCTCCCACTGCTGATCGCTCTCCTGCCAGGTCGCCTCGACGATGGCGGTACTCACGCGTACGTGCGCGCGAACGCCGAACTGATCGGTACAGCGCTCGAGGTAGGCGAGGATCTCGGGCTGCGACGCGTAGGTGTGACTCCACCAAGGGTTGAGCGCGAAGGAATACGAGTAGAGGTGCGACGGAACATCACACTTCGCACCCGGATACGAGTTGTCGCGCCAGGTCCCGCCGACACCGTCGGACTTCTCGAAGATCGTGTAGTCGTATCCGGCGCGGGTGAGCGCGATCCCCATCGCGATCCCACCGGCGCCGGCACCAAGAATCGCGACAGTCGGACGCACCGGCTCACTTTACGGGCCGGCGCCGGTTGCGTTACGGGAGCCGGCCTTCGCCCTTCTGGTTGGCACCGAGCTCGTCCATTTCCTTCTCGTGCGCGGCAACATCCTCGCTGACCTTCGCGCCGTCCGCCGCGGTCGCACTGCCGTCGACCTTGTCGGCGCCGGCCTTCACTTCCGCGTCACGCGCTTCTTCCGCGCGGGTGGCACTGGACGGGGTTGTCTTCGGCTGGTCACTCATGAAATTCCTCTCGGGACGAACACGAAATGCGGTGCCCACTTTGTACCCATCGCGACCGAGACACAAACCGTTTCGGCGACGCGCCTGCGGGTACGCCCTATGAACCGCCAGCCCCGAGCGAAGAACCCCCGAAGGAGTCGTTGTGGACGTAACCCGAATTCTCGAGACGGATCATCGAGAGGTCGAGGAGCTCTTCGCAAAGATCGAACAGGCGGAGGGCAAGAGCCGCCAGCCGTTGATCGACGAGTTGGCCACTTCGCTCCGCGCGCACATGGAGCTCGAAGAACGGGTTGTGTACCCGGCGATGCAACCGGTGACCGGCAAGGAAGATGTCGAGGAAGGCAAGACCGAGCACGACTTGGCGCGCAACAGCCTCGCTGAGGTGGTGGAGCTCGCACCCGACACGCCCGGATTCGGTGCCGCGCTCGCCGCGCTCAAAGCCGGCATCTCGCACCACGTCGAGGACGAAGAAGACGACGTCTTCCCGAAGCTGCGCAAGGACGGCGCCAAGGTCCTGGAAGAGATGGCGACGCCGTTCATGAAGAAGCGCATGGAGCTCGGTATGCCGATGGGCGCCGATGCCCTCGCGGCGTCGTCTTCCAAGGAGGAGCTGCTCGCCGAGGCCAAGGGTGCCGACGTGGAAGGTGCGGCGTCGATGAACAAGGACGAGTTGGCCGGTGCCCTTGCCGAGAAGATGAGCTAGCGCCGACTACTTTTCTCCGCATGGCCGACGACTACATCATCCCGGAGCCCGAGCCCAAGGAAATCGACGAGAAGTTGTCGATGGAGCTGCGTCATCTCTCGGAGAACGCGGTGCTCAAGGGCCGTCCGTCGGGCGAGGAGAAGTGTGAGAACTGTCGCTACTACCTCGAGCCGACCGCGCACGTCTCCTACTGCTGGCACCCGAAGCTCCGCATCCTCGTGGGTGACGAGTGGTGGTGCCAGTGGTGGGACGCGGTCCCGGAAGACGCCTGAGTCAGTTCGTCGAAGTATCCGACCTCCGCCGCTTTCGGCGGAGCCGAACCCGGTCGACCGTGCTCGTCGCGGCCCAGATGCCGACCAACGCCGGATGATCGAGCGCGAACGAGAGGCACTGCTCGGCCACGGGGCATTCCTGACAGATCAAGAACGCCTCGATTGACTCCGGCTCGTCGGCTCGGAACCACCACGCTGTCGGGTGGGAACGGCAGGCCGCATCCAACTCCCAACGCGGCTGTTCGACGATCTCCGACATCGCGGCGAACTTACGAGCCGCACGTGACATCGAGGCATCCGGCGGCTGACGACCCGGCGACCGCCCGGCAAACGTGCGTCAAACCAGACCGAGACGGTCGCCCGACCCGGCGTCGTGGCGGACAGGGCCGGCGCCGGTGGCGTCGCGCACGGTGTTCACGGCTTCGTCTTCCGAGAGCCCGAGCGGGCCCTTGAGATAGTCGATGACCTCCGACTCGGAGTACCTGGCCGAGAGCAGGCATTCCACGATCGCACGCCGGTCGGTCTGCACCACCTGTCGATCGACACGCCGACGGCAAGGGATGAGGCATTTCCGCGGCGTATCCCATCGCTGACCTGCCTGTTAACCCCGAAAGCGCCCGGCTACCGTCACAGGCCATGAAGCGCCTTCGATCTCACTTCCTCGTCGCCCTCGCGGCCGCCACCTTGACCGCGGTCGTGGTCGGCGGATTCGCCTGGGCGACGATCCCGGACAACATGAACGGCAACATCAGCGCGTGCTTCCGGTTGGTCCCGCCCAACAAGGGCGCGATGCGGGTCATCGACCACCAGGAGGGCCGCGCCTGCCACTCCGACGAGCG
>JADGON010000051.1 GCA_017882945.1 Acidimicrobiia bacterium
CACGAGTTCTACCGGGAACGCGCGCGGATCACCCGCCGGCTGATCGACGAGCTCGGGTTCAATGCGGTCGCAGTCGAGGCGGACTGGCCCGACGCGTACCGGGTCAATCGCTTCGTCATGGGCCAGTCGGGCGACCCCGACGCCAACGCCGCGCTCTCCGACTTCCGCCGGTTCCCGGCCTGGATGTGGCGCAATCGGGACGTCGCCAGCTTCGTCGACTGGCTGCGCGCTCGTAACGCCTCGCACCGCCACCCGGCGACCAAGACCCGCTTCTACGGCCTCGACCTCTACAGCCTGCGTGCGTCGATCGAAGCCGTCATCGACTACCTCGACCGCGTGGACCCGGCCGAGGCGCGGCGAGCGCGTGAGCGCTACTCCTGCTTCGACCACATCGGCGCAGAAGGACAGGCGTACGGCTACGCGTTGGCGTATCACGGCGCGCCACCGTGCGAGAACGAGGTCGTGACCCAGCTGCTGGAGCTCCGTCACCGGTCAGAGGCGTACCTGCGCCGCGACGGCTGGATCGCCGAGGACGAGCTGTTCTTCGCCGAGCAGAACGCGCGCCTGGTCCGCGATGCCGAGGAGTACTACCAGCAGATGTACCGGGCCGAGATCTCGTCGTGGAACCTGCGCGATCGACACATGGCCGGAACGCTCGACGCGCTGGTGGACCATCTCGAGCGCCAGTTCGGTCATGCGAAGGTCGTCGTCTGGGAGCACAACTCCCACGTCGGCGATGCCCGAGCCACCGCGATGAGCACCCGCGGCGAGCTGAACGTCGGCCAGCTCGCACGACAGCGGTACGGCGGGCAATGCCTGCTGGTGGGCTTCACCACCTTCTCCGGGGAGGTCACCGCTGCTTCGGACTGGGGGGCCGTCGCCGAGCGCAAGCGCGTCCGGCCGGCCCTCGCCGCGAGTCACGAGGCCTTCCTTCACACGATCCCGACTCCGTCCTTCTGGCTCTCGAACCGGGATCAGACCGTTCACGAGGCGCTGCGCGGCCCGCGGCTCGAACGGGCGATCGGGGTCATCTACCGGCCGGAGACCGAGCGCCAGAGCCACTACTTCGATGCGGTGCTCTCCGATCAGTTCGACGCGGTCATCCACTGGGACGAGACGCACGCACTCGAACCCCTCGAACGCAGCGCCCAGTGGGACCGCGGCGAGCCGCCGGAGACATTTCCAACGGGCATCTGATGTTCTCGGGAAGGAGCTTCCTGATGCGGTACTACTTCGATGATCGACGCGACGCCGGTCGACAGCTGGCGGTCCGGCTCGCCGGCCATCGCAGCGAGCGACCCGTCGTGCTCGGACTCCCGCGTGGTGGCATCCCGGTGGCGTACGAGGTGGCGCGCGCGCTCGGAGCGCCGCTCGACGTGATGATCGTGCGCAAGCTGGGCTTGTTGTCCCAACCCGAGCTCGGCATGGGCGCGATCGGCGAAGGGGGGGCCCGGGTGCTCAATCCGAGCGTCCTCTCCGCCGCGCGGGTCACCGATCAAGAGCTCGCGACCGTCGAGGCTCGGGAACGTGCCGAAGTCGCGCGTCGGGCCAGGAAGTTCCGCGGCGACCGCCCGATGACCTCGGTGCGGGGACGGACCGTGATCATCGTCGACGATGGGCTCGCGACGGGCGGCACGGCGCGTGCCGCCGTCCAGGTGGCTCGAGACAAGGGCGCGTCCCGCGTGATCCTCGCCATTCCGGTCGCGCCGCAGGAGTCCGTCCATGCGCTCGAGGAGGATGCCGACGAAGTCGTCGCGCTCTTCACGCCGAGCGACTTCCACTCCCTGGGGCAGTGGTACGCGGACTTCGAACAGACGTCCGATGACGAAGTCATCGCCCTGCTCGCCGACGGGTTCGAGCGTGACGTCGCGAACCCGGCGCACGCACCGGCACCGGCCCGAGGCGATGTTGCGTGCCATGCGCGCAACGGCGAGGTGACGATCGACGTCGCGGGAGCCCGCCTTTGCGGGCACCTCACCTTGCCCGAGGGCGCTTCGGGCGTGGTGCTCTTCGCTCATGGGAGTGGGAGCAGCCGTCACAGTCCGCGCAACATCGCAGTCGCCCACGTCCTGAACCAGGCCGGGCTCGGCACCTTGCTCTTCGACCTCCTCACTCATGCCGAAGCCTCCGATCGGGCCAACGTGTTCGACGTGGAGCTCCTCGGCCGGCGCCTTCGATCGGCGACGTCCTGGCTCCGCAGCCAGCCCGGCTGCGCGGCGCTTCGCGTCGGCTACTTCGGCGCGAGCACCGGCGCGGCAGCCGCGCTCTGGGCGGCCGCGGCGCCGAACGCGGATGTCGCCGCAATCGTGTCGCGCGGCGGGCGCCCCGATCTCGCCGGTCCTCGTCTCGCCGCGGTGCGGGCGCCGACACTGCTGATCGTCGGCGGCCTGGACCATGTCGTGATCGAGCGGAACCGTGAAGCGGCGAGTGCCCTCCTGTGCGAGCACCGGCTGGAGATCATCCCGGGGGCCACGCACCTGTTTGACGAGCCCGGGACCCTCGAGCAGGCCGCGTGGTTCTCGACCCAGTGGTTCGTGCACCACCTCCAGCCCGATCCAACGGCGGCCGGAAGCGTTAGCGCCGGTTCGGACCGCCGTCCGACCGCGCGACGATGAGGCGGTGGTGATCCTTCACGAGGTCGAGGTCCAGGCGATGGATCCGGGGCGGCTGACGGATCTGATCGGGCCGATGCGCGCGGAGGCGTTCGATCAGGCGGCGGGCGCCGCGCGAGCGATGTTCGCGGAGCGTCGCATCGTCAACGTGAATTCGACCGCAGCCGGAGGCGGCGTCGCGGAGCTGCTCCAGACGTTGCTCGCGTACGTTCGCGGCGTGGGCGTCGATGCCCGGTGGGTGGTGATCGAAGGCAACACCGAGTTCTTCGTCGTGACGAAGCGGATCCACAACCACCTCTACGGATCGG
>JADGON010000319.1 GCA_017882945.1 Acidimicrobiia bacterium
CACGTGATCATCCCGGTGCGCGCGCTGGACGTCGCGGTCGCGAGCAGGGTCCGGAACACGAAGTACGGCAGCAACCTGCACACCTTCGGCGGCCTGTTCGGAACCCCGCGCGCGACGCACCAGCGCGAGGCACTCGCGCTGCTCTTCTACGAGCTCTTGTACACGGTTGCGCGCTACGACATCCCGCACACCCTCCTCCTCTTCCCTCGCTTCACCGAGGATTGGAAGTACACGTACGCGAAGCTCTCGTTCCTCGACCCGACGATCCCGCCGGAGCGGTGGAAGGAGGTGCTCGAGCAGCGCGTCCAGCCCGAGCTCATCCACGAGGAGCCGCTCAGCTCGTCGGAGCGAGCGATGACGGTGGCGGGCACCTTCTACAACCGGGGGATCGCGCGTCCGGCGCGCCTCGCCCGGCGCGCGCTGCGCGGCGAGCTTCGCTCGAATCAGGAGAAGCCGCCAACCTCGTGAGCCCGTCGCGCCGGATCCGGTTTCGACCCAGTGCTGCCTTCGGACGCCTGCAGCGGGTCATCGACCACCCGGCGAACCGCGGTCACGCCTTCGGAGCCGTCACGCGCTACTTGACCTGCGAGGTTCGGGCGCGTGTCACGGGCAAGCCGGTCGTGGTCAAGCTCGGCTACCGCGCGTCGGTGCTCGCGTACCTCCACCTGGGCGGTTCGTGGCGGGCCGTCATCGGGAACCCACCGGACGCCCCCGAGATGCGTGCGTGGGGCCGAATCCTGCGCCCGGACGACCTGTTCGTCGATGTCGGCGCGCACGTCGGTCTGTACACGTTGTGGGCGCTCGACGCCTCGGCGGTGGTGATCGCGGTGGAGCCGAATCCCGATGCCGTCGGCCAGCTCCGCGCGAACTTGGCCCTCAATGGCTTCAGCGCGGAAGTCGTCGAGGCCGCGGTCGGCGACGCACCGGGGCGCATGGCGATGGGCGGTGAGGACCTGCTGCGCCAGCACCTCGTACTCGACGGCTCGTCGAGCCCGGCCGTGACCGCGACCGCGACCGTCGAAGTGCGCGTGCTCGACGATGTGGTCCGCGATCGCACGGTGCGGGGGTTGAAGATCGACGTCGAAGGCGCGGAGCGACTCGTGCTCGAGGGTGCGTCGCGCCTGCTCGAAGCCGGGAGGGTCGCCGTGATGCAGCTCGAGTGGAACGACTGCTCGGTCAGCCTGCTCGGCGAGGATCGCGCGCCGCTCACACAGATGCTCGAGAAGCTCGGCTTCGTCCTCGCTCGGCCTGACGACGAAGGCGTGCTGCACCGCGTTGATCGGCCCGGCTTCGGTGCCGACGTGTTCGCGGTATCTCCGCAGTCCGGAGTCCCGGTCGTCAGCTAGAGGAAGAGCGTGCGGTCCCGGATGCTGCCGCGCAGCTGACCGACCCGGTTCCCCGCGACCCAGAGCCACCTCGCGCGTCCCGTGGGGCTCCGGAGGCCCGGGCTGTGCGAGACGAGCCACACCCACGACCGCCACCCGGCGAACCGGGGCGGCGGCACGATGCCTGCCTCGGCCACGTTGCGCCGCAGCAGCGGTCGCGACGCGCCATAGGCGTTTCCCTGCTCCCATAGCGCGCGAGGAGACGCACGGTACCGGTAGTGCAACAACGCGTCGGGCTCGAAGGTGATCGACTCGTTGTGCTGCCAGAGCCGGAGCGAGAACTCGTGGTCTTCCGAGGTGGAGAACCGATCGTCGAATCCTCCGACGGTGGCGAACACCTCTCGGCGGATCCCGAGGTTGCCCCCGGCAACCACCGGGAACAGGTCGTACCAGGTGCGGCAGCGGGTGATGTCGAGCCGGCCCCGCACATCGACGAGCCAGGCCGGATTGAGAGTCTCCGTCTCGACCGGTCCGGTCACCACCCGGTGCTCACGCAGCGCATCCCCCATGGCCCGAACCCAGCGTGGGCCGACGACGTCGTCGGCGTCGCAGAGCGCGATCGCGTCCGAAGCCGCGTGCTCGATCCCGGTCGCGCGCGAGTACGAAGGGCCCGCACGTTCGGTCGCGTGCACCAGGCGGATCCGGGAATGGTTCGACGCGTACCGCTCGACCAACGCGGCCGTACCATCGGTCGAGCGGTTGTCGACCACGAGGATCTCCCACTCACCGTCCCACTCCTGACCCAGCAGCGCGTCCAGCTGCTCGCCCAGCGTGTCGGCGACGTTGTGGGCGGGAATGACGACGCTGAGGTCCAAGGCCCACGAGAATACGTGGCCGGTAACCTGCCCGGACATGTGGCGCGGGGCGAGCTGACGTGGATCGACTGCTCATCGTCGGCGTGCCACGTTCGGGCACGACCTGGATCGGACAAGCGCTCGGGCGCACGGATCGGGCGGTCTACGTCCACGAGCCCGACGGTGACCATGACCCCTTCGCATTCCGCGCCCGCCTCGGGCGCGGGGTCGCGCCCGCGCTCGCGCGCGGTGACGTGGATCCCGACTACGAACGGCTCTTCACCGGTGCGTTCGCCGGCGGGCGCTACGCGGGCACCCTCCGGGACAAGCTGGCCCGCCGGATCTACGCGGGCGTTCCGGTCGAAGACCGGTGGAAGGCCTGGCTGGGCGGCCCGGTCTCTCCGACGTTGCGGGTCGTCGCTGCGCTTGCGGTTCCACGCGTCGCCGAGCCGGGAGACCACGCCGTCATCGTGAAGTCGGTTCGCAGCGAGCTCTCGGTGGAATGGCTCATCGAACGGTTCCGACCGCGGGTGCTCCTCGTGGAGCGCAACCCGCTCAATGTGCTGTCGAGCTGGATCGAGCTCGAATTCGTGCGCGACCCGAAGGAGGCGGCGACGGTCGCCGGCTACGCGCGTGACCGTTGGAACATCACCCCGCCGGGACCGGGCGAACCGCGCCTCGTCCACCAGGCGTTCGAGTACGGCGTGCTCGCGTGCGCACTCCGCGACGCGGCGGCGCGCCATGACGACTGGACGATCGTCCGCCACGAGCAGCTCTGCACCGATCCCACCTCGGAGTTCCGCTCGCTGGCCGACTCGCTTGGTCTCGGATGGAACGACGCCACCGCCGCCTTCCTCGCCGAGTCCGATCGGGAGGGAACCGGCTACCAGACGAACCGGCGCGCCGGAGATCAGCCCGATCGTTGGCGTGAGCGACTCGACGCGGAACAGCTGGCCATCATCCGCGCCACGCTCGATCGCTTCCCGTCCTCGCTGATGCGCGAGCGCTGAGGCACGGTCAGCGCTTGCGCTGGTGTTCCTGCATGCGCTTGCGGATGATCTCGCGCCGTTCCTTGACCTGCGCGTAGGTGAGCGTGTCGCCGTACTCCGGGCCGAGACGGAACCCGGCCTTGACCGCGTCAAGATCGAAGTCCACCCGCTCCGTGGGATCGAGCCCGAGCTGCACCGCGATCTGCTCGCCGTAGTGCTGCTGGAAGTACGCGTAGATGTGCGCCATCTCCCCCAGGATGTCGAGGTCGGGCGCCAGGGTCGCGGTCGCGCCGTCGAGGAACATCATGTTCTTCACGAACAACATGAGCTCCTTCGGCGCGCGCGCCCCGTACCCGAGCAGCTTCTTCGTCAGCTCGCGCAGCTCGCCGGTCAGCGCGTCCGCCGACATCTGGGTCGGGTCGGGCAACGCTTCATCGAGCCCGAGGTCGGCAACGACGGCTTCGAGATCGGTGTCGGGAGGGAATGCGCCGAGATCCCGGAGCGCCGCGAGCTGGCTGAGCACGTCGCCGTTGGAACCGAACACGAGCAGGCGCAGGAACGCCAGACGCTTCACCTCGTCGAGCCGGCCGGTGATCCCGAAGTCGAGGAGCGCGGTGCGCCCGTCGGGCATGGCAAACAGGTTCCCGCCGTGGAGATCGCCGTGGAACACCCCGTGCAGCAGCGCACCTTCGAGAAAGGCGATCAAGCTGGACCGGAGGAGCGCGCCCGTGTCGATGCCCGCGCGCTTCATGCCTTCGACATCCTCGAAGTTGAAGCCCGACAGCCGTTCCATCACGAGCACGCGCCGGGTGACCAGGCGTGGATGCGGTCTCGGCACGACCGTATTGCGCACCCCGGTGTGCGCCAAGACCGCGGCGATGTCGAGCATGTTCTCGGCTTCGAGCCGGAAGTCGAGCTCCTCGACGATCGTCTCCGCGAAGAGCTCGACGAGGGCGGGCGGGTTCGCGAGCGCGGCGACCGGGATCCGTCCGACCATTCGAGGGCCGAGCCAGGCGAGCGCGGCCAGGTCCTGGCGGACCAGAGCCGCGATGCGAGGCCGCTGGACCTTGACGACGACCTCTTCGCCGGTGATCAGCGTGGCGCCATGCACCTGGGCGATCGATGCGGCCGCAATGGGTATGTCGTCGAAGCGCGAGAACACCGCTTCTAGCGGGAGGTGGAGCTCCTCCTCCACCACCTGTCGCACCCGTTCGAACGACTCGGCCGGGACCTGGTCCCGGAGCAGCTTGAACTCGGCGACGAGCTCCTCGGGGAACAGGCCCTCCCCACCCGAGATGATCTGACCCAGCTTGATGTACGTGGATCCGAGCTGCTCGAACGACCGGCGCAGCCGACGGGAGATCCCCGCCCGCGAGCCCGGGGTGCCCCGCTCACGGACGTACCAGAGCGCGAGTGCCACTCCCACCGAGCTCGTGACCCGCAGGAAGCGCCCGATCGGAGGGATCCGCGGCGGTGTCGCGAGCCGCGGCGCCTCGGCCCCCACCCGCGCCCGCAGCGCGTCGAGCCCACGACGCCAGCGCAGCTCGTCGGGCTCGACGATCCAGGGGGCCGCGTCGCTGAACGCGCCAATTGCGAGGTCCGGAGGCGGCGAGGTGATGGCAGTCACGCTACCTGCCGCCTGTTCGCAGGCTTCTCTCGGGCACTAACCCGCGCGGCGACAACCCCAACCGGAGAGCCCGTACCTGGCGTACACACGCTCGGCCACGACGATCTGCTGCTCGCGAGTCGCCTGACCGGCGTTCGGCGCGAACTCGCCCCCGCCAAAGCCACGCCAGGTCGTGTTCGCGAAGCCGAGCCCACCCGAGAAGCTCGAGCCGCGCATGGACCAGTTGCCACCGGTCTCGCAGCGGGCGATCCCATCCCAGTTGACCCCGGTGTGCGACGTCAGCGTGGCGGCGTTCGCAGCCGCGACTGCGGCGGCGATGCGGTCCTCCTCCGCAACCGTGGCCGCGTGGGTCAGCAGGACGCCCTCGACCGGGCGCTCGGAGACAGAGCGGCGGGCGACCGCGAGCTCGGTGCCCCGCAGGTCCCGCACCTCGGAAGCACCGGCTTCGGGCAACGTGCTCGGGTGGGTCGAGAAGCCGGCGGCCGTGACGGAGAGGCCGACAACGAGTGCTCCGACGGACCCCGCTACCCGACGACCGATCCGACGACGGGCGCTCCGGCGCATCACTCGCCGGGCCGTCCGGCTGGGCGTGCGCCCCGCGCGGATCTCGATTTCGGACGTGGCCGCGCAACGACTCGTCATAGGTAGCCTCCCAGCTCCGCCAGTGGTGCACCCC
>JADGON010000320.1 GCA_017882945.1 Acidimicrobiia bacterium
GCGGGTCGGGCGCTGCTGAAGAACCGGCGACAGAAGGGCCGCGCCCGGCTCTCCGCCTGATCTGGAGAGTCCGTGGTCCGCGTGCCTTTCGTGCATTCACCTCTGCTCGCCGTTTCCGGCGTGGCCCCCTCGTGCTGACGTGCTGCCCCGCGACCGAAATCGGGCCACCCCGAGTCGCCTACGCGATCGGACGTCGAACCGGCGGTGCGGTCGAGCGCAACCGGATTCGTCGGCGGCTACGTCACGTGGTGATGGACCACGCAGCGCGGCTGCGCCCCAACTATCAATATCTGGTCGGAGCCCGATCGGACGCGCTGGCGATGTCGCCGGCCGAGCTCACGGAGGCCTGGTTGGGCCTGGTCGACCGAGCGCATCAGGACCTGCCGGCGGGCGGTCGGCGGTGAGCGGGCCGGGAGGAAACGCGGCCTCGCGCCCGGCGCGGGCACTCGATGTCTGCATCGTCTTCTACCAGCGCGCGAGCGCGAACCGCCTCCCGCGGTGCCGCTACTTCCCCACCTGCTCGCAGTACGCGCGCGAAGCAGTTGCAACCCACGGCGCGGCGACCGGATCCTGGCTCGCGCTGCGCAGGCTCGGTCGGTGCCACCCCCTCGGCGGGCACGGCTTCGACCCGGTCCCCGAGCGTCCGGTCCCCGATCATCCGGTTTCGCGGCCCGACCCTTCGACACCCCACCCCGCGCACCCTCTCCGGGGAGCTGACCCGTGCTGAATCTGATCTCTTCGCCCCTGGGCTCCATGCTCGCGGTATCGAACCCGCTGAACCCGATCTACAAGGCCATCGGCTACCTGCTCGCCGTTGCCTACTCCGTCGTACCGGGCCACAACCTCGGCCTCGCGATCATCCTGCTCACCTGCGTCGTGATGCTGGCTCTGTTCCCGCTGACGGCGAAGCAGGCCCGGTCGATGATCTCGATGCAGAAGGTTCAACCCGAGATCAAACGTCTGCAGCAGAAGTACAAGAACGACAAGCAGAAGCAGAACGAAGAGATTCTCAAATTTTACCAGGAGAACAAGATCAATCCCCTGGCCGGGTGTCTGCCCCTGGTCATGCAGTTCCCGATCTTCATCTCGCTCTTCCACGTGCTGCGCAGCGTGCAGGGCACGGTGCCCAAGCAGGGCAAGTTCAACCGCTTGTACACCGACATCTGCGGCGCGGCCTCGATTCAACCGGGCGGGAAGTGTCAGAAGCACCCCACCGGTCTGCACTTCCTCGGCATGGACCTGTCGAAGTCGCTGTGGCAGGTGCGTGCGGGCAGCATCGTCGCGGCGATCCCGTATGTGATCAGCATCCTGCTCGTCATCGCGTCGGGTTGGTACCAGGCCCGCCAGACGATGGCGCGCCAGCAGAGCAACGCCACGGCGACCCCCGTGAACTCGCAGATGCAGTTCATGACCAAGGTCTTCCCGGTCGTGTTCGGAGTGCTGTCGCTGCGGTTCGCGTCGGGCCTGGTCGTCTACTGGGTGACGAGCAACACGTGGCGCATCGGACAGCAGCACCTGGTGCTCAACAAGATCTACGACACCGCGAACAACGCTCCCGCACCCAAGGCCTCGGTGCTCGACGACGAAGAAGACCCACCGGCCGAGACCAAACCCGTGATTCGCCGACCGGGTTCTCCGAAGCCCGCTCGGACCGACAAGGGTTCGGGTTCCGGTGGCCCCGGAGCCAAGAAGAGCCCCGGCTCGGGTGGCGCGAAGCCTCCGACCGGCGGCCCCAAGGGCACGGGTGGCGGATCGTCGAACCGATCGAACGGCGCGGCCGGCGGTTCCGCGAACGGGGCCGCGACGCCGGCCTCGGCCGGAAACCGCCGCAAGAAGCGCAAGCGCTGATCTCCTCGACGACTGAGCATTCGAACCTATGGAATGGATTGAAGTCACCGGCCGTACTGTCGAAGAGGCGAAGGAACGCGCCCTCGATGAGTTGGGTGTGCACGAATCGGAGCTCGAGTTCGAGCTGATCGACGAGGCCCGCAGCGGGTTCCTCGGGCGGATCGGTCGGGCCGACGCGAGGATCCGTGCCCGGATCAAGCCGCTCTCGCGCGAGAAGCCGGCCGACAAGCGTCGCCGCCGCCGTCATGAAGGCAAGGGTGAAGGAGGCGAGAGCGCCGGAGGTAGCCGGAATCGCCGACCCCGCCCGGCGCGAGGCTCGGGCGAGAAGCCGCCCGCAGCCTCCGGCGCCCCGGCCGCCGGCCGAACGCCCGACGCCCCGGAGGGCGAGCCACCGTCAGCACCCAAGCCACGATCACGCTCGAGGTCTCGTTCCCGGCGCCCGCCGGCGGACCGAGTGCCGGAATCCACCAATGAGGAGCAGACCGACATGGACACCGAGGTCAATCTCGATGAGCAGGAGGCAGTCGCCGTTGACTTCGTCCAGGGGCTGCTCGACGCGCTCGGCGCCGGAGGTTCGGTCCGCACGAGCCGCACCGACGACGACGGCATCGCACTCGACATCGTCGGCGACGGGTTGGGGCTCCTCGTCGGCCCGAAGGGTGCCACCCTCGCGGCGCTCGAAGAGTTGACGCGGGCCGCGGTGCAGCACGCCGCGGAGGGTCAGCGCGCGCGACTCCACGTCGATGTCGGCGGTTACCGCCAACGCCGTCGGGAGGCACTCGCCGAGTTCACGCGCGGCGTGGCGGAGGAAGTGAGCGCTGCCGGTGAGCCGCGTTCCCTGGAACCGATGTCGGCCGCCGACCGCAAGGTCGTGCACGACACTGTGGCCGAGATCGACGGTTTGGCGACGGTGTCCGAGGGTGAAGACGCCCGCCGCCACGTCGTCATCCGGCCCGTCTGATCACCGCGGATCGGTTCGATCCGCTGAGGCGGCCGCGATGACGGCCGGACTCGATCGCGGCGAGCTCGTCGCTGTCTTGGAGGATGCTCGTCGTTTGGGGTTCGTGGGACCCCGGCCGGTTGCCGAGCAGATCGATCACGCGACGGCGTTCGCGGTGCTGCTCGAGACCCGCGGAGTCGGTCCGGCTCGGTTCCTCGACCTCGGCAGCGGCGGCGGTATCCCCGGCCTCGTGCTTGCGGCACGTTGGCCCGATCAACGTGCAACCCTCCTCGAGGTGTCGGTCCGCCGGTGTGCGTTCCTGCGCCAGACCGTGGTCAGGCTGGGTTGGGGCGAGCGGGTCGAGGTCGTCGAAGGGCGCGCCGAACTGCTGGGTCGGAAGCCCGAGCTGCGCGGCGCGTATCCGTTAGTGGTCTCGCGATCGTTCGCGGCACCGGCTGTGACCGCCGAGATCGGCGGAGCGTTCGTCGAGGTCGGTGGCAGCCTGGCCGTCAGCGAGCCGGGTGACCCGTCGGACCGGTGGCCGGTGGACCGGGTTGGGGAGCTCGGATTCGCCCCGGCCGAGCTGCTGCACGGAGAGGCCGCCCGGGTGGCGATCTTGCGGAGGACCGCTCCAATCGACAAGCGCTGGCCTCGAGCGGTGGGGATTCCCACCAAGCGCCCGCTCTGGTAGCGAGTCGTCAAGGGTTGAGAGTTGTTCCACGTGGAACATTGCCGCCGATCGCCACCCGAATGCCGAGCGGTCGGCTCCGAGCAGGTCGCCCGTCGACCGGGTGTGAGACCGTTCGCGTCTGAATCCTACGGCCGGCATCGGTACCAGAACCCAGAGGATGGGTGGAGCACACGGGTGTCGAGCCCCGCGGCTCGGGCGCCATCTCGTCTCAACGGCCGCGCCCCGAAGGCACGACAGGGCCGCCGGCGGCGTGGGCGTGGCCCGGGTCCGGTTCCAGATTGGCAGGTTCGCCAACGGTCAGGGAACCGCGCTCGAGATCTGGTTGGTTCGGGCGGTCGCCGCTCCGGCCCTTCCGTTCCCGCAAGCCGGCGATCAGCGATCCGGAGTAGAAATCCCTCCGCCGACGACCGCCGGCGGAACTCCCGAGCCACCTCAGAGGCTGTCTGCCCGGAGCCGATGCGGGCCAACATGTGGGGAGGGGGCGCAAGCCGTGCCTCGGGCGGCGGCGGTTCGGGCGCAAGATCGAGCACTGGGGCACCGGGCCGGTGGCGAGCGCTCGGTACGCGTGGTTTCGACCTCGACTGGGTGGATCTGCCGTGGGTCGGCCTCCCGAGTACGGATATCCGCGGTGTCCGGGGACGGCGTGGCACGACCTCGGTCGGATAGGTCGGCCGTGCTCTGCGCCCCGGCGGCGGTATCCGCGGGTGTGGGGGCAGGAGCACCTATGACCCCGGGCGGAATCACGCGTCGACCCCGATGGGCGCCTGCTGTGGATCCGACTGAAGTCGGCCAGTCCACGGCGCAGGCCGATCGGAATGACCCCCGACAGCCGTTCATTCGGGAGCCCGCGCGCGGACCGATCGGAGCTCACCGGTCCTGCCGGGGGCTCAGCGCGGACCGCCGGAGCGGCCTGTTCGGATTGACACCTGGCCCCGCTGATTGGCCGTGGCGTCCGCGGTTGGCCTCGTGGGACCGCTCGTCAGGCGGAGTTTCGGGGGATTCCCCGGCGCTCCGACCAGTACGCCCGTGCGGGTCGCCCGTGACGGTGGTTCGGGTCTTCCCGGGATCCCACGCCCGACCGATGGGGCCGAC
>JADGON010000321.1 GCA_017882945.1 Acidimicrobiia bacterium
GCCCCCACACCGTGGCCGACGCGCTCGAAACCATCTTCAAGGCGTACGACGTGCGCGGGATCTATCCCGACGAGATCGATGAGTCCGTCGCGAAGAAGATCGGCAACGCCTTCGCCCGGTTCACCGCGGCGTCGACGGTCGTCGTGGGCCACGACATGCGCCCGTCCTCGGTGCCGTTGAGCCAGGCGTTCGTCGAGGGCGCCACCCTCGCCGGTGCCGACGTGGTCGATGTCGGGCTGGCCTCCACCGACCTCGTCTACTTCGCGTCCGGGCTGCTCGATGCACCCGCCGCGATGTTCACCGCGAGCCACAACCCGGCCCAGTACAACGGCATCAAGATGTGCCGGGCCTCGGCCGCACCGGTGGGGGAGGCGACCGGCCTCGTCCAGATCAAGGAAGCGGTCGCGGCCGGGCTGGTCGAGCGGGCCGAGGAGGCGGGCCGGGTCGAGAAGCGCAACCTCCTGACGGACTTCGCGGCCCACGTCCACTCGTTCGTGGACACCAAGGCGCTACGGCCGCTGCGAGTCGTCGCCGACACCGCCAACGGCATGGGGGGCCTCATCGTCCCCGCGGTGTTCGACGGGTTGCCGTTCCGGCTCGACGTGTTGTTCGCCGAGCTCGACGGCACCTTCCCCAACCATCCGGCCGACCCGATCCAGCCCGAGAACCTCGTCGCGCTCCAGAAGGCGGTGCTCGAGGCGGGCGCCGACGTCGGCCTCGCGTTCGACGGCGACGCGGACCGGGTCTTCCTGGTCGACGACCGCGCCCAGCCGATCTCCGGGTCGATCACCACGGCGATCGTGGCCAAGGGCATCCTCGAGCGCACCGGCCCGGGCGAGTCCGTCGTCTACAACCTCATCTGCTCGAAGGCGGTCCCCGAGACCATCCTGGAGATGGGCGGGACGCCGGTCCGGTCGCGGGTGGGCCACTCGTTCATCAAGCAGGTGATGGCCGAGACGGGCGCCGTGTTCGGCGGCGAGCACTCGGGGCACTACTACTTCCGCGACAACTGGCGCGCGGACTCCGGGATCATCGCCGCGCTCGTCGTGCTCGAGCAGCTCAGCCGGGCCGAGGCGCCGCTCTCGGAGCTGCGCAAGCCGTTCGAGCGCTACGCGCAGTCGGGTGAGATCAACACGAGGGTGACGAACCCCCTCGACGTCATCGAGAAGGTCGCCGAGACCTATCGTGACGCCGAGCAGGACCGGCTCGACGGGCTCACCGTCGATCTCGGCGACTGGTGGTTCAACCTCCGTCCGAGCAACACCGAGCCGCTGCTGCGACTCAACGTGGAGGCGGCCGACCGGCTCGCGTGCGATGCTCACACCGAAGCGGTGTTGGACCGCATCACATCCGAGGCGTGAAGCCCGGGACTTGGAGGAGACGACGACGTGGCGCTTGACCCCCAGCTGCTGGAGATCCTGGCCTGCCCTGAGGACAAGGGGCCGTTGCTGTACTTCGTGGATGAATCCTCGCTGTACAACCCACGGCTCAAGCGTCGGTACGCCGTGCGCGACGACATTCCGATCATGCTGATCGACGAGGCCGAGACCGTGAGCGACGCGGAGCACGAGCGACTGCTCGCCAAGGCCGAGGCCGACGGCGTCCAGCCCACCTTCTCCGCGTAGCCGGAACGCAGGGCCGGCGGAACGATGACTGATTCGCTGGGCTTCCTCGACGCGGTCGCGGGACTGCCGGAGCAGCTCACGGCTGCGCACGAAGCCGCCGGGGAGACGCTCCGGGCCTCGGACCTGCCCGACGCAGCGTCGGTCCGCAACATCGTCGTGCTCGGGATGGGCGGCTCGGGGATCTCCGGTGACGTCTTGAGCTCGGTCGCGAGCGGCGTGCTCCCGGTGCCGGTGACGGTCCTGAAGCAGTACCGCACCCCCCGGTTCGTCGGTCCCGGCACGCTCGCCTTCGCGCTTTCGTACTCGGGCAACACCGAAGAGACGCTCTCGATGGCCCGGGGCGCCGCCGAGGCCGGTGCGTCCGTCGTGACGGTGTCGAGTGGAGGCGAGCTCGCCGAGCTGCCCGGCGCGACGCACATCTCGTGCCCGCCCGGCTACATGCCGCGCGCCGCGCTCGGCGCGCTCGTTGCACCGTTGTTCGTCGCGTTGTTCCGCATGGGGCTGATGCCGCAGGCGCACGCCTTGCTCGTGAAGGCGCAGGAGCAGCTCGCGCACCGGCGCGACCGGTGCCGACCCGAGGTGACGGGCGCGGCAAACCCCGCCCGCGAGCTGGCACGCCAGATCGATCGGACGATCCCGCTGATCTACGGCGGCGGCGCGATCGGTGCCGTCGCAGCGATGCGGTGGAAGTGCGACGTCAACGAGAACGCCAAGGCGCCCGCCTTCTGGGCCGCGCACCCGGAGCTCGACCACAACGAGATCTGTGGGTTCGGCCAGCACGGCGACGTCACCCGCCAGGTGTTCACCTTGATCGAGCTGCGCCACGGCTCCGAGCACGAGCGGCTCGAGCCTCGGTTCGCGTTCACGCGCGGGCTGATCGAGGAGTGCGTGGCCCGAGTGCTCGAGGTGCAGGCCGAAGGTGAGGGCCGGCTCGCGCAGCTGCTCGACCTCATGTACGTCGGCGACTGGACCAGCTGCTACCTCGCGCTCGACAACGATGTGGACCCGGGGCCGATCGACGCGATTGCCGCGCTGAAGGCGTCGATGGAGTGACCGAAGCACCCGTGCCGGGGCACTTCTCGACCCCGAGAACGGCACCACCCACCGGGCTCGCGGCCGCGCTAACCTGATTGCCTGGTCGGGCCCCGTCGGGGCTGTCATCCGGTGTTCCGGGCCGACTCCATCTGAACGGGCACGACTTCGAGTGCCTTGACCATCAATGGAGTAGCTCAATGACCACGACCGTTCCTTCTCCGTCGTCGCTCGACGCGGGCGACTTCAAGGTCGCCGATCTCTCGCTGGCCGACTTCGGTCGCAAGGAGATCCAGCTGGCCGAGCACGAGATGCCCGGCCTCATGGCCCTGCGCGAGCGCTACGGCGCCACCAAGCCGCTCGCCGGGGCCCGCATCACCGGCTCGCTGCACATGACCATCCAGACCGCGGTGCTCATCGAGACGCTCGTCGCGCTCGGCGCCCAGGTCCGGTGGGCGAGCTGCAACATCTTCTCGACCCAGGACCATGCCGCCGCCGCGATCGCGACGGCGGGCGTTCCCGTCTTCGCATGGAAGGGCGAGACGCTCGAGGAGTACTGGGACTGCACCGAGAAGGCGCTGCGCTGGCCGAGCGCGGATGGTGGACCGAGCAGCGGCCCGAACATGATCCTCGACGACGGTGGCGACGCGACGCTCGTCGTGCACAAGGGTGTCGAGTTCGAGAAGGCCGGCCGGGTGCCCGACCCGTCGACGGCCGACTCCGAGGAGTTCGAGATCATCCTCAGGCTGCTCGCGCGGATTCACGCCGAGGACGACCGCGTGTGGCACCGGATGGCCGACGGGATCCAGGGTGTCACCGAGGAGACCACCACCGGCGTGCACCGCCTCTACCAGATGATGGAAGCAGGCTCGCTGCTGTTCCCGGCGATCAACGTGAACGACTCGGTGACCAAGTCGAAGTTCGACAACCTCTACGGCTGCCGGCACTCGCTCGTCGACGGCATCTGCCGCGCGACCGACGTGATGCTCGCGGGCAAGGTGACGGTCGTCTGCGGCTACGGCGATGTCGGCAAGGGGTGCGCGCAGTCACTGCGCGGCCAGGGCGCCCGGGTGCTCGTGACCGAGATCGACCCGATCTGCGCGCTGCAGGCGGCGATGGAGGGCTACGAGGTCACCACCCTCGAAGACGTCGTCGACACCGCGGACCTCTTCGTCACGGCGACCGGCAACAAGAACATCATCACCGCGGCCCAGATGGAGCGCATGAAGCACAACGCCATCGTCGGCAACATCGGTCACTTCGACAACGAGATCGACATGGCCGGCC
>JADGON010000322.1 GCA_017882945.1 Acidimicrobiia bacterium
CTGCTGCGCGGGGAGTTCGCGGCCGAGACCGTCTACGACGCGGACCCGGTCGGCGTCGCCCGGCGCTTCGAGGCGGATGGCGCGCGCTGGATCCACGTCGTCGATCTCGATGCGGCGCGCACCGGTGAGCCGGTCAACCTCGGCACGGTCGCCGCGATCGCCGCCGCGGTCTCGTGCCGGGTCGAGGTGGGCGGGGGAGTGCGCAGCCCGGAGGCCGCGCGGGCGTTGCTCGACGCCGGGGTGGCCCGGGTCGTGGTGGGTACGGCCGCGGTCGAGCACCCGGAGCTCGTCGACGACCTCTGCCGGAGCCATCCCGGCCGGGTGGCGGTGGGACTGGACGCGCGCGGCCAGGAAGTCGCGGTGCGCGGCTGGGTCGAGGGCAGCGGCTCGGACCTCGTCGAGCTCGGTCGGCGCTTCGCGGCGTCGGGTGTGGCGGCACTGATCGTGACCGAGATCGGACGGGACGGGACGCTCGAGGGACCGGATCTCACCCAGCTCGAGCGGGTGCTCGGCGCGCTCGATCTTCCGGTCGTGGCCAGCGGCGGGGTCGGCACGCTCGAGGACCTGCAGGCGCTCGATGCGCTCGAGGTCGGTGGGCGTCGCCTCGTGGGGGCAATCGTGGGCAAGGCCCTGTACGAGCAGCGGTTCACGGTCGCCGAGGGACTCGCCGTCCTGGCGTGAGCGAGTGGGTCCCCGGGTCGGGTACCGTCGTTTGGACGGTGCATCGGCATTCCGCACGGGATGCCCAGAGGTCCAGGGGGTTGCGTTGGATGCAAATGGCGTGATCGACGACGGGTTCCTGCGGCGGTATCGCGAGCTGCTGGATGCCGAGGATGCCGCCTTCGACGAGCTCGAGCACGCCGTCGAAGAGGGCGACCGGGAGCACTACGAGCTCGACCTGGAATCCTGGAAGTCGACGGTCGCCAAGCGCATGGCGTTTCTCGATCGGCAGGGCTTCACCCCGATCGCCGCCAGCGCGTAGCCCGCGTCCCCGGATCCGGGGAGCTCCGGTCGTCAGTGACCTGGCCGCGGCTCCCCGTCCGCGAGCCGGTCGACGAGCTCGCGCGCGATCACCACGAGCTTGTCCGTGCTGCCGACGAAGAAGTGTGAGGCTCCGGGCACGACGGTGACCGTCGTGTTGAGCCAGCCGGCCATCTCGACCTCCACTTCGGCCGGGGCGCGGATCTCGTCGCGCTCGGCCAGCGCGATCGCTTTCGGACGGGGATCGGCGGCGACGATCTCCGGGTCCCGCAGGTAGTGCAGCGGGCCGGCAATGGCGAGCCACGCGGCCAGCCGAGGATCGTGCACCGACAACGCGATATCCGCGCCGAACGACCATCCGGCGAGGACGAGTGGCACGCCGGCCGGGAGCCGCTCGGCGAGCGCCTGCACGGCGGCGAGCGCGTCGAGTCGTTCCCCTTCGCCGTCCTCGTGGTCGCCGCCGCTGCCCTCGACGCCCCGGAAGTTGAACCGCAGGCACAGGACGCCGGCGTCTGGCAGCGCGCCGAACAACGCGGAGATGACGATCGAGCGCATCGTGCCGCCGAAGCGCGGATGCGGGTGGCAGAGGACCATCCCGGCACGGGCGAGCGCGCCCCCTGACGGTGACGCGAGCTCGGCCTCGAGCGTCACGCCGTCGGTCGTCGTGAGGTGCAGGGGCTCCAACGGCATCGACCGCAGCGTAGACAGCCCCGCTAGGCTCGCCGACCCGTGGACACCACCTTCGACCGCGAGACCGCGATCACCAAGCTCGAGGACGGTCGCTACTCGGCCACGATGGCGACGAGCTGGTGGGTCGTCCGGGGACCGAACGGTGGCTACCTGGCTGCGATCATCTTGCGCGCGCTGACCGACGCGGTCGACGACGCCGATCGGACGCCGCGCTCGCTCACGGTCCACTACGCGAGTGCGCCGGTCGAGGGCGACGTCGAGCTGCTCACGGTCAAGGAACGGGTGGGCCGCTCGCTCACGACGTGCTCGTGCCGCATGGAGCAGCATGGGAAGCTGGTGGCGCTCGCAGTCGCGGCGTTCTCCAAGCCACGACCCGGGCCGTCGTTCTGCGACGTCGTCATGCCACAGGTGCCGGGACCCGAGTTCTACGTGTCGACGTCGGCGCCCCGGGAGGCGCCACCGATCGCGACCCGCTACGAGACGCGCTGGGCGATCGGTCACCCTCCCGCGCCGGGAGCTCCGACCGGTGCCCGCGCCGTCGCCGGCGGTTGGATCCGGCTCCCCGAGCTGCGCCCGGTCGATGCCCTGCTCGCCGCCGCGATCACCGACGGATGGCTTCCACCGACCTTCTCCCGCATCCAGGAGCCGGTCGTGGTGCCGACCGTGGACCTCACCATCCACTTCCGCGCCGACCTGCCTCACCCGGGTCTCGCCGACGACGCCTTCGTCCTCGCATCGTTCAGGACCAACGTCGCCGCCGACGGCTTCCTCGAGGAAGACGGCGAGATCTGGGCCCCCGACGGGACGCTCCTGGCCCAGTCGCGCCAGCTGGCGACGATCCTCCCTTGACCTGACCGGCTGCTCGGGGCGGTCACGGTCGGAACGGGCACATGTCCATTCGCTCAGCCAACTGAGCAAAGGGCGCTCAGAACTCGCCCGGTGGACACGCACCGGCTCACGCCGCTCCCTTGGGTGGAAGTCAGGCTGTGGGTTCCTCGGGGACGATGCCGCGCATGGCTTCCGCTGAGTAGATCTGCTCGAGAATCGACGAGTAATCAGGCCCGGCGCGGAGGGAGTGGCCTCCGTCGACGCCGATGGCCTGGCCGGTGATCCAGGTGGACTCGGGGCCGACGAGGAAGCGGGCGAGTGCCGCGACGTCCTCGACGGTGCCCACGCGTTGGATCGGCATGTTCTCGAAGTAGCTGTCGAGCACCGGGCCGCCCGCGGTGACGAACGCGACGAGCTCGGTGTCGACCAGCCCCGGTTGGATGCAGTTCACGCGCACGCCGCTCGCGCCGAGCTCGTCCGCCGCGAGCCGGCAGACGTGGTCGATGCCTTCCTTGCCCACGCCGTAAGCCCCGAACCAGCGGTGCGTGCGGGAGCTCGCGATCGAGGAGATGCCCACGATCGAGCCGCGACCCGC
>JADGON010000323.1 GCA_017882945.1 Acidimicrobiia bacterium
GCATCCGGTCGTGCCGCGCTGCCCGAGCCGTTCGTCGAGCACGCGATGGTCGCCGCACCGATCGTGCCGACATCGCTGCGAACCGTGACCGCCGCGCTCGGTCCGTCTCCACTCGTGCCGTACGCGGACTCTGCTGACGCGGTGCTGGTCGAGGACGACGAGCGCCTGCTCCTCGTGTCGAGCGCCGCGCTCATCGTGGAGCCGCGACCGTCTGTCGACCACTCCCGGCACGTCGCGGCGATCGACTGGGCCGCGAACGCGGGTGAGATCTCCGAGGTCGGCGGCCCCGACGCCCTGGGCGCCGCCTTCAACCGGGGGGCGCTGGGCACCGCGGCGCAGCTGCTCGGCTTGTCCGACGCATTGCTCGACACGACCGTCGAGTACGTCCAGGAACGCCGGCAGTTCGGGGCACCGATCGGCTCGTATCAGGCGATCAAGCACAAGCTCGCGGACGTCCGGGTCGGGCTGGAGTTCGCCCGCCCGCTGGCGTACCGAGCGGCGTACTCCCTCGCTCACGACGACCCCGAGGCGGCGGTGCACGTCTCGATGGCGAAGGCCCGCGCGGGTGACGTCGCCGCGCTCGCGACGCGGCACGCACTCCAGTGCCACGGGGCGATCGGGTACTCATTCGAGTACGACCTGCATCTCTGGATGAAGCGGGCCTGGGCGTTGGTTGCCAGCTGGGGTGACACCGCGTGGCATCGTGAGCGGGTTGCCCGCGCGATCCTGTAGACGCAACGACTGACGAGGAGCACCAATGCCCGAGGCCTACATCGTCGACGCCGCTCGCACGCCCGTCGGCAAGCGCGGTGGCGGGCTCAGCCAGGTGCACCCGGCCGATCTCGGCGCGCATGTCATCAAGACGATCGTCGAGCGCAACGACCTGGACCCGATGGCGGTCGAGGACGTGTTCTTCGGTTGTGTTGACGCGATCGGACCGCAAGCCGGCGACATCGCGCGCACGTGTTGGCTCGCCGCGGGTCTCCCCGAGGAGATTCCCGGCACGACGATCGATCGCCAGTGCGGATCGAGCCAGCAGGCGGTCCACTTCGCAGCCCAGGCGGTGATGAGCGGGACCAACGACGTGATCGTCGCGGGTGGCGTGCAGAACATGAGCATGATCCCGATCTCCGCCGCGATGCTCGTGGCCGAGCAGTTCGGGTTCACCGACCCGTTCTCCACCTCGAAGGGCTGGGTCGAGCGCTACGGCACACAAGAGGTGAGCCAGTTCCGTGGCGCCGAGATGATCGCGGAGAAGTGGGGAGTGACCCGCGAAGAGATGGAGGCGTTCGCGGTCGAGTCTCACGAGCGTGCGCTGCGCGCCCAGCGCGAAGGCCGGTTCGAGCTCGAGATCGTGCCGCTGGAGGGGGTCTCGGCCGACGAAGGCCCGCGCGAACCCAACCTCGAGAAGATCCGATCCCTCAAGCCGTTGGTCGAGGGCGGACGCCTCACCGCCGCGCTCGCGAGCCAGATCTCCGATGCCGGCACTGCGATGCTCGTCGTCTCGGAGCGCGCGCTGAAGGAGCACAACCTGAAGCCGCGAGCGCGCATCCATCACCTCTCGGTGCGTGGCGCGGATCCGATCTCCATGCTCTCGGCGCCGATCCCGGCGACCGCGTACGCGCTCGAGAAGTCGGGGATGTCACTCGACGACATCGACCTGGTCGAGATCAACGAGGCGTTCGCGTCCGTGGTGCTCGCGTGGCAGCGCGAGACCGGCGCAGATCTCGAGAAGGTCAATGTGAACGGTGGCGCCATCGCGCTCGGCCACCCGCTGGGCGCGACTGGCGTGCGGCTCATGACGACGCTGCTCCACGAGCTGGAGCGCACCGGCGGCCGCTACGGCCTCCAGACCATGTGCGAAGGCGGCGGCCAGGCCAACGTCACCATCATCGAGCGCGTCTAGCTCGAGCCCCGGTCGGTGTGTTGCGCTCCTGGCGTATGCCGCCGCACGCGCAACGGACGCGGGAGGTCGGGGGTCAGTCGGTGAGGGCGGCGTACTGGTCGAGGAGGGGGAGGACCGTATCCGCGGTTCCGCTCGGGACGCGCAGGACGATCTCGTTGATCCCCAGCGAGGCGTAGTACTCGAGCTTGCCCGGGTTCGGGATCGTCCCGAACGGCACGATGCGCAGTGTCGCCGGATCCCGGCCGATCGCGTCGCACGCCGCGTGCAGCTCGGGGAGCGCGTCGCGGATCCCGCGGCCTCCGATCGGGATCCAGCCGTCCGCGTACTCCGCGATGTGGGCGAACAGCTTCGGCCCCGCAGCACCGCCGATGAGGACCGGAGGACCGGAGATCGGTTTCGGCCACGACCAGGACGGCGCGAACTCCACGTGCTTGCCGTGGAACTCCGCGGCCTCCTCGCTCCAGAGCTGTCGCATCGCGAGCATGTGCTCGCGCGTGACGTCACGGCGTTCCGGCATCGTGATGCCGTGGTGCTCGATCTCGTCCGCGTTCCATCCGAACCCGATGCCGAGCACGAAGCGTCCACCCGACAGTTGATCCAGCGAAGCCACGGCCTTGGCGGTGACGATCGGCTCGCGCTGGGCGACGAGGCAGATGCCGGTGCCGAGCAGGACGCGCTCGGTGACCGCAGCGGCCATGGCGAGCGCGACGAACGGGTCCAGGGTCCGCTTGTACTCGTCGGCGAGCTCCGCGTCGCCGGTGGGAGGGGGAGTGCGGCGCGACACCGGGATGTGGGTGTGCTCGGGGAGGTAGATCGAATGCAGCCCGCGGGCCTCGACTTCTCGTGCGAAGTCGTCCGGCCGCATGGTCAGGTCGGTGGTGAACATCGTTACGCCGTACCGCATTTCGGTCACCGTATCTGACGGCGCGTGCGATCATCGGTGGATGGAGCCGGTCTCGGGATCACCCAAGCGCGTCCCGAAGCTGCTCTATGCGGCGACCGCGTTCGAGGCGCTCGGCTACGGCGCGATCTTCGCCCTGCTCGCCGAGCTCCAGGACAAGTACCACCTCCCGACCTACGGCCTCGGGCTCATCGCCGGGACGAGCTTCCTGGCCGGCCTCGGCGCGCAGATGGGCCTGGCCCGGTACGCAGACCGCGGGTACACGCGGCTGCTGCTCCGCGTCGGGCTCGGGGTTGCCGCGGTCGGGATGCTGTGGTTCGGCCTCGCCTCGCAGCTCTGGGAGTTCATCGGCGCGCGGCTGCTCCTCGGGCTCGGCTCGGGCATGTTCGTCCCCGCGGCGCGTCGAGTCGTCGTCGCCCGATCAGGAGCGAAGGCGGGAGAGGCGCTCGGACGGCTCGCGAGCGTCGAAGTCGCCGGATTCATCTCCGGTCCGCCGATCGCCGCGCTGCTCGCGGGGCTGTTCGGTCTCCATGCACCGTTCCTCTTCCTCGCTGCCGCGCTCGCGCTCACGTCTCCAGCCGTCGCGCGCATCGAGGAGCCGCCGGTCGGGGAGGTGCCACCGAAGCGGGCGCTGCGCGTGCTCATCAAGATGCGCGGGGTGCGAGCCGGTCTCGCGCTCGCTGCCGCGCTCTACCTCTCGATCGGGGTCTTCGACGCGACCTGGGCGCGCTACATGACCGACCTCGGCGCGAGCACGACCGTCATCGCGGTGACGCTCGCGCTGTTCGCGCTCCCGTTGGTGGCGCTGAGCCCGTTCGGCGGCCGGCTGGCCGACCGGCGCGGTCCGCTGCGGAGCGGAGTCTTCGCGCTGACCC
>JADGON010000324.1 GCA_017882945.1 Acidimicrobiia bacterium
CGTCGAAGCGGTCGAGCCAGGATGTGATGCAGCCGACGAAGCGCTCGGGTTGCTCGAGCTGGGGGACGTGGCCGCAGCCTTCGAGCTCGACGAACGTCCAGTCGCGGCGCTTCTGCGCGACGGCCCGTGCGAACGCGATGGGCACGAGGCGGTCGCGGCGTCCGTGCAGGACCAAGGTCGGGCAGTGCACCACCGCGAGGTCGCGGCGCATCGGACCGGAGAGGTAACGGAACAGCGAGCCGCCGGCGAGCGTGTACGACGTCGCGGTCTCGGGGAAGCCGTGACGCTCCGCCGAGAGCGACACCATCTTCGCCCGGATCGCGGGGTCGAGCAGCTCCGGGTGCTCCATGGCCAACGACAAGGTGGCGTCGACGAGGCCCTGGTGGCCCAACGCGCGAGCGCGGGCGCGCACGAGCGGCGTCGCCGCACGCGGCACCGTCAGCATCGCGAACTTCGCGGTGCGCGAGATCTGGTCGAGGTTGCCACGCGGCCGGGGGAACGCCGCGTTCACGAGCACGAGCCCGGTCACGAGCTCGGCGTGGTTCGCGGCGAGCGCGACGGCCAGCGCGCCACCCATCGAGTTGCCCATGACCAACGCCGGACCACGTGCGGAGAGGAACGCAGCCAGCAGGTCCAGGTAGAGGGGGAAGGTCGGACCGCGCGCATCCGGCCGGGTGCGGCCGAAGCCGGGGAGATCCAGCGCCGTGACCGTCGTGCCGAGCTCGTCCGCCAGCTCCTGGCCGACGAGCTCCCAGTTCACGGTGGAGCCGCCGAGGCCGTGCACGAGCAGGACGGGGGCCGTGTCACGGGCCCGCACCGAGGGCTCCCAGTCCGCGGTGTGCACCCAGACGCCGTCGCAGTCGACCCAGCGCTCCTGCACCGACCGCTCCTTCCCGTCCGTCTCGGTTGCCCGTTCAATCATCTTCACTGTTCCTCGGCTCGCTCGAGGCCGAGCCCGAGCAACAAGTCCTCGTGGAGCTGCATCCAAACGGTGTGGTACGAGTCGATACGGGGGGAAAGCAACCAGTCCCGTTCGCCCGCTTCCACTGCCCGCCGTGCCTCGCGCAGCCGCCCACGGTACTGCGCGAACCGGGCCACTTCGCGTCCAAGGCTCCGCAGGATCGGCCCGGTCTGCTCGTCGTGGGTGACCAGGCGGTCGATGACGGCCCAGTCGTAGACGGAGTCCCGGTGGTCGTTCGGGACCCCGCCGCTGCGGACCTGCCAGTCGTTGCAGATCTGGATCAGGCTCCGGTTGAGCGGCAGGAACCTCGCGTACGCAGCCTGGACGCGCGCCTCGGAGGGCGTGCCGGCGAGGAGGAAGCGCTCGTCGGCCGCCGCCCGCCCGGCCGGCGTGAGCATGAGCATCGACCGGCGCCGGATCGCGAAGCCCGCGGCCACGACCGTGTCGGCCGCCGCCCCCTCGGCGTGCGACGTGCCGCGCACGCGCAGCTCGTGCAGCACCTGATCGTCGTCGCCACCGTTGCCGGGTCGGTCCACCGGGGAAGACTCGCGCACCGGCCGGGTGCGCGGGCGGTAGGGTCCCGCCTCGTCATGACGACCACGCTCGGAACCGGCACGAAGGCCCTCGACGCGGCGCCGGTCCGCGGCACGTGGCGCATGCTCCAGACTCCCGACGACGTGCTCGAGCTCATGGACAGCTCGGCCGAAGGGGTCGTCGCCGGGGTCCAGGACGCGGGCGCCACCTTCCTGGCACCGATCTTCGACGAGCTCACCGCGGTCGTCTGCCTCTCGGGCACTCCGGCCAGCCACATCGGCATCGTCAGCCGCGAGTACCAGGTGCCCTGCATCATGGCGACCGAGTTCGCCGGCGGGGTCCCGGCCGACGGCACCGAGGTCGAGGTCGACTGCTCGGGTGCATCCGGGATCGTCCGAGGGCTCTGAATGCCGGATCGCGACGCGGTCAACGAGATCCTGCTCTACCACGGGAACATCTCGGGGCAGATGACCGCGGAGCGCACCGCGCTCGAGTCCGCGCTCATCCCCGTCACCGCGTACATCCTCATCTCGGGCGTCGAGTGCTACCGCCGCTACCCCGAGCTGATGGCCGCGATCACCGCCGCGAAGCCCCCGAGCGAGATCGGCGCGGCCGGCAAGCTTCCCGGTAACCAGGTCGACGCGGTGCACCTCTGGTCCATCGCGAACATCGCACTCGTCGGCCGCCAGATCCTCGCGCCGTTCGGCATGATCGAGCCGGCGGCCGACCTCGAGACGCTCGCCGCGATCTTCGGCTTCTGGGAACCTGCGGCCGCAGCATTCCGGGGTGACGGGCACCTGCAGGCCTGGGACGCGGGCTTCGTCGTGCCCCGCTACGGACCCGAGGTGATCGCGGAGCTGGTCGCGGGCACGACACCCGTCGACGACGATTCGGTGCGCGCCACGATCTCCAAGCTCAATGCGGCGCTCACGTCGTACCTCTTCCTCCTCTACTTCGACACCCGCGCCGGCTACCAGGACACCGGGCCGTACCCGCTCCCCGACGGCCAGACGCTGCTCGTGCGCGACTTCAACGAGATGGCGGTCTCGCACTTCCCGTGGAGCACGGCGATCGGCGCGGACCTCCCGCACGCGAACCTCACGGTCGCGCTCGTGCTCGACGCCGACATCACGGTCAAGGTCAACGACTGGGGCACGACCGTCACGGACCCGGTCGACTACGTGGGCCACGTCGTCGCGGCCGGGTTCTTCGACTCCACCGGCGGAACGCTCACCCCGATCCCGGTCCGCGCGCTCGACGAGCTCCGCGCGTCGGTCAAGCGCGCGCAGAAGGATCTCTACCGGCTCATCGCCGGGATGACTCGAGCCGAGAAGATCGACGCGGGCGCGTACGTCTACTTCACGTTCCTCCGCCCGTTCGCGCGCGTGGCGGGCGTGGAGGAGGAGCTGGACTGGACCGTGCCGCGCGACAGCCTCGATCTCTACGAAGCGCTCTCGATGATCGACAAGATCCCCGACGAGGGCATGCCCGATCCGGACGTGCCGTACTACACGCCGCTGCCGTGACCATCTGGCGACTCGAGTTCGCGGGCACCGACGGCACGCGCGGCTCGGTCGAGCTGGAGATCCCCGAGCACGGTCAGGCGCGCTACGACGCGCGCCTGACCGGCCCCGATCTCGGCGACGGAGTGATCGTCGTGCGCGACGACGACGTCACGCCGCCGAAAGGGCGGTTGCTCGAGATCCGCGCCGACGGGCTCTGGGCCGAGCTCGTCTGCGAGACGCCGGGCGAGCACTGGGGCTTCGGTCTCGAAGCCTTCGGGCTGCGGTTCGCGGACGAGGCGGAAGCCGCCAGCAGCGACGTGGGCGACCGCATCGCCGTCGGCCTCGATCTCGAGTGGGAGATCCCCGGGCTCGTGCACGGCGAGCTGCTCGTCGAGCGCGACCGCATCCCCTTCGACGGCACCGGCACGTTCACCGAGACGCGGTAGCGGCGCGCCGGCGGGAGCGTCGCGGTCACGGCGCCGGGTGGTCGGGGCGCGCCCGTGAGCAGATGGCTCGCCAGCCCTCAGGCGTGATGGAGTAGTTCGCCACGCTTCCGCTTGAGAACCACTCCCAGGTGGCGGGCTTGATGAGCGTGGCCGTGGCGGCCGCCAGACCGGGGAGCGCGGATCGCCAATCGTGCGCGATCGGCGTGAGCTCCTCCGTGCTGTCGGCGTAGTCGCCCGAGTGCCGGGCCGCGCCGAGCAGCTCGGCGATGATCCCGCGCCGTCCCCGATGCTGCTGCGCCGCGCCCAGGACGGCCAGGAGCAGCTGATGGGTGTTGACGTCGGGCCGGCCCGCCGCCTGCACGGCCGGCTCCCGACCGAGCGCTGCGTCGATCATCGCTCCGACCAGATCGACGCCGGCGCGCCAGGCGTTCCCGGGCTCGACCAGGCGCGGGTTGACGTCGATGATGACGGGTCCGTCGACGGTCACGATGGCGTCGGCGGAGAGGGCCCCGTGCCAGCAGAGCTCACGGCCGAGGGTCTCGAGCGCCGACCGGGCGCCGGGCTCGACGAGGCTCCGCTTGTGGCTGGACCCGCCCCGGGCCCCTTCCCGCATCCTCAGGTTGGCGTGGAACGCGACGAGGCGGCCGCGGTCGAACACTGATTGCAGCATTGCGAGTGGGCCGACGGCGGGAGTCTGGGCGAGCACTGCGCTCCCTCCTCCGTCGTCGGTCGTCGACCAGTCGCGGGCCACGGCGGCCAGGCCGGCCGGGTCCGCGACGAGTCGCACGCCGGAGGTTGCGGTGCCAATCGGTGTCTTGATGAACACCGGGAGCTGGTCCCAGTGCTGCAGCTCGTCGAGGTCGTGCAGCACCGTGCCCGAGGGCTGGGGGATCCCCAACCGCTCGAGCGTGGCGCGCGCGGCGATCTTGTCCTGCACGGCTCGGAGCGACTCGAAGGGTGGGACGATCGTCGCCACGCCATCGAGTCGCGTGGTGCCGGCCGCCCAGGAGAGCACCGTCACCTGCTCCTGGGTCGGGAAGAGCAGGTCGTATCGGTGGCGGCGCACGATGTCGATCGCGGTGTCGAGCCACGTGAACGGATCGGGCCCGAACGCGGGGACGCGATGCCAGGTGCTCACCGCCCGCGTGAACCGGGTCAGCGCGATCGGGTCGGAGGACAGCACGCCCACGGTGTGCCCGAGGTGGTGCAGGCGAGTCGCGGTCTGGCGCGACGTCAGCCCCGACCCCTCCGTGAGCAGCACCCTCATCGCGGTTAGTATATGTGATAAACAAATGGGGGACAGGAGCTCCGGACGAACGGGAGTCACGATGGCGCGTCCTCGTCAGATCGACCGCGCCGCGATCTTGCGGGCGAGCCTGGCCATTGCGGATGAGCGTGGTGTGGACGCCCTCACCATGCAGGCCGTCGCCGACCACCTGGGCGTGACTCCCATGGCGCTGTATCGCCACGTCGAGAACAAGCAGGACCTGCTCGACGGCGTCGTGGAGAGCCTTCTCGACGAGATCGCGCCGAGTTCCGACGACGATCCCTGGGACGAGCAGCTGTCCAAGATGGGGCAGGCCATCCGCGCCGCCGCGAGGCGCCACCCGACGGTCTTTCCGTTGCTGTTGCAGCTGCCGGCGACAACACCGGGCGCCCGGCGCGCCCGTGCGCGCGTCTACCGCAGCCTGCGCCGCGCGGGAGTCGCAGCCGACGACCTGGAGCGAGTCGAACGGCTGATCAGCACCATCGTCTTGGGCTTCGCCGCATCGGAGGTGTCCGGCCGGTTCCGAGCGCACTCGCGCAAGGCCCTCGACGCGGACTACGCCGCGCTCGAAGATCTCATCAGGAGAGGACTGGCTCCGTATCTCGGGTGACGGCGCTCAGAGGCGTACTCGCGCGCCGTCCTCGCTGAACGTGGGTCGCAGCGGCATCCCGCTCGCGCCGCTGTTGGGCTTGACCGCCAGGACCTGGTGGATCTGGTTGCTGCCTTCCTCGAACGTGATCGCACACGCGGCCATGTAGAGCCGCCACACGCGCGCCCGTCCGGCACCGGCGAGCGTCACCGCGCGGTCCCAGTCAGCTTCGAGGTTGCGCACCCATGCCCGCAAGGTGAGCGCGTAGTGCTCGCGCAGGCTCTCGAGGTGACGGACCTCGAACCCGCGGCGCTGGATCGCGCTCACGACCGAGCCGACTTCGTGCAGCTCACCGTCGGGGAACACGTAGCGATCGATGAACGAGTACTTCTTGAACCGCGACCGGGTCTTCCCCCGGCGCGCCGCGGGCCGGCTGATCGCGTGGTTCAGCAGCCGGCCTTCGGGTGGGAGCAGCTCCAGCAGGCGGTCGAAGTAGGTCTCGAGGTGCGCGAGCCCGACGTGCTCGAACATGCCGATCGAGCTGATCGCGTCGTAGGGGCCGTCGGTGATGTCGCGGTAGTCCTGCAGCCGGATCTCGACCTTGTCGCTCAACCCGGCTTCCGCGACG
>JADGON010000325.1 GCA_017882945.1 Acidimicrobiia bacterium
CCGCCGCACCGGAGGCGGCCCAGTGTGCGCGAAAACGCAAGACGGGATCGGTCGTTGCATCCGCAAGCACGCAGGCCCCGGCCGTGATCTCCCGGAGCCTTGGGATGTTCTCGGGCGTCGACAGCCCTTCGGAGGTGTTGAAGACGACGGTGATGAACGTGGCTGGTTCCCCGAGACGCTGCGCGATGGCGAGCGCCTCCTCGATGGCGGCGGACCGTTCCGCCTCGGCCGGGCCCCAGACGAGCTCCCCGGCGAGCATGGAGAGCAGGAGTGCTCGGTCGCGGCTGTCGCCCGGGCCGACGACCGCCAGCGCGGCGCGGGCGAGGTCGGTGCGGTCCGTGTCCACCTCCCCGACGATGCTGCTGGTGCCGCGGCTGCTCGCGAGGGTGGCGCGGACCGCGAGGTCGTGCTGACCGTGGGCGAGCGCGTCACGCCCTACGGCGATGAGGGTTTCCCGGTAGCCGGGGTCATGGACCAGCTTCTGCGCTTCGCCCTCGCCGAGGCGGGCTTCGAATCCGACGCGCTCGGTGAGCTCGGATGGGTCGATCATGGCGAGGGCTTCGCGGTACCAGCGCAGCGCCTCCGCCGGTGCGAGCTTGGTCAGGGCGCGGTCACCGGCTCGCAACGAGTACTCGATGGCCTTCACCGCGTCCTGCGGTCGGGTCGCTTGACCCCAGTGGTAGGCGAGCTCACCGATGCGGTCGTCGATGCGGTCGCCGCACAGATCCTCGAGCGCCTCCGCCACGGCCCGGTGAGCTCGGGCGCGTCGGGTCGCGGACAGCTCCTCGTAGAGCGCGTGCTCGATGAGCGCGTGAGCGAAGGTGTAGCGCTCGGGCACGTCGGTCTCGCGCAGCACGGCGGCTTCGATCGCGCGGTCGCACAGGTCGATGAGCGTGTCTGCGTCGATGTCCACTACGCGCTCCAGCAGAGCGAGATCGAAGTCCCGGCCGATCACCGAAGCCATCGACAGCGCGCGGACGGTGTCGTCGCCGAGCCGGTGGACCCGTCCGCCCACGACCTCGCGGATGCTGACCGGGAGCCCCGCGGTGCGCAGATCTGCGTCGGACACCCATTGTCCGTTGTGGTCCTGGTAGATCGCGCCGGTCTCGGCGAGGTGACGTAGCATCTCGCCCACGAAGAACGGGTTCCCCGCGGTCTCCATGGCTAGCGCGTCGCGCAGAGCCACGCCGTCGTCGGTCATCGCGTGGCCGGCGATCGTCTCCAGCAATGCGAGCAGCTCGTCGTCCCCGAGGCCCCGCAACGCGATCCGCTCGACCCCGGACTCGCGGTGGAGCGCAGCCAAGGCTTCGGCGAGCACGTGCCCCTGACCGATCTCGGAGTCGCGGAACGTGCCGAGGAGCATCAACCGCATCGGCGCGTCGGACCTGAGCACGTGCCGCAGTAGCTGAACCGTCGGCGCGTCGGCCCAGTGCAGGTCGTCGAGGACGACGACCACTGGGGCGGTGTCACCGGCGCGCGCGATCAGGTCGACGACTGCGCCGAACATCGCGTGCCGGTCGGCGTCGTCGTCGCGCGCTTCCGGAGCGCTGATTGACAACCGGGACGCCAGCGCGGGCACGAGGCGCGCCAGGGCCGGACCGACCGCGGCGACGTGCTGATCCAACAGCTCAGCCGATGCGTGCTCGACCAGGTGTCCGAGCGCCTCGACCCACGGCTGGTAGGGGACGTACAAGTCTTCGTCGCATCGGCCATACAGGACGCTCGCGCCGCGTTCGGCTGCGTCGCACGCGAACATTGCGGTCAGCGTCGTCTTGCCGATGCCGGGTTCGCCACCGATCAGTACGGCTCGGCGGTCTCCCTGCTCAGCATCCTTGAGCGCTGCGTCGAGCACCTGCCGCTCGGAACCACGGCCAACGAGTGTCCCCGAAGCAGCCGACGCCACTCGACGAGGAACCGGCACGGCGGCGATCTCCGCCGCCAAGCGTGGCACCCACCGCACCCGGTACGTCTCTACCGGCGTGTCGAGGCCCTTCAGCTCCAGAGCGCCGACCGACTCGAGCTCGATGTCACCGCGGGACCGGGCCAGCATGCGCACGAACTCGGTGACGAGGATCTCGCCACCCTCGGCCCTGGCGCACAGCCGGGCGGCTTCCACAACGGGAAGACCGAAATAGTCGCCGTCTTCGACTTCTGCTTCGCCGACCGCGACCCCGATGCGGATGGCCAGCGGCTCGGCGTCGGCCGGTCGGCCCGAGACCGCCTGCTGCATCGCCACCGCGGATGTCAGCGCGGCGCCGACACCGTCGAACGCCACCATCAGGCCGTCACCGAGGTTCTTGACCTCCCGGCCGCCGGCCTCATCGATCACACCGCGGAGCAGCGCGAAGTGCTCCCGTCGCAGCTCATCGGCTCGAACCTCGCCCAAGCGAGACAAGAGCTCCGTCGAGCCCACGAGATCCGTGAACAGAAGAGTGATTGTCTCGGCGGCCACGCCTGCCCTCGCTACGGCTGGGGCCGTATGTTGTCACACCGCGGCAATTCCGAAGTGGGCTCGCGGACAGCGAAGCGCCCGGCATCGCGCCTCGACACTGCCGTTACTGACAGGAGTCAAAGCGAAGGGCCTCGACGTGTCGTGGACGTACATCCATATCTGGCGCGTCTTTGACGGCATGGTTGTCGAGCACTGGGCCTGTCGGGACGACGTAGGGCCTTCGCCAACTCGGAGCGTGGCCGCCAACGCCCTAGCTGCCGCTGTCCGGGTGAGGTGCGGTCCGAGCTTCGGCAGGCGCGAAGCTTTCTGGTAGTCATGCCAACGAATAGCGAAGATGAGACAGGAGCCGTTGCGCTCCCGGGTCAGCTGCCCCGGCTGACCCATGACGAGCTGTGTCGGGCGCAAGCCGAGACCTTGGGATCGCCGCGGCGCCGGTACGGAGCTGCCGCTCGGACCCTGTTCGTGTTGCTCGACGTGCTGTACGGCAAGGACCGTACCTTGAAGAAGTTCAAGGTTCTCGAACTCGTGGCCCGGGTGCCGTATCAGGCGTGGGAGCAGGTCGCCTACAACGCGATCACCCACATGTATCAACAACCCGCGATGGCTCGGCGCATCCACGACCGGATCGCGGAGTACCGCGAGCAACAAGACAACGAGCTGTGGCACCTGCTCATCCTCGAAGAGCTCGTGGCTCGGTCCGGCGAGCCACA
>JADGON010000326.1 GCA_017882945.1 Acidimicrobiia bacterium
AGCCCGTCGAAGCGGCCCGGGTCACGGGTCGCCGAGTAGCCGTCCGCGCCGTGCTCGAAGAAGGTGGAGGCTTCGTCGATGTCGGCGAAGAGCGCGCTGCCGGTCAGCGCGTTCGTCACCTGCACCGTGACATCGACGTTGACCGAGCCATCGCGACTCGTGAACGCGACGCGGAGGTCGCGGTCCGACTCGCGCACGTCGAACCGGGCCCGTTCGTGCTCGCCCGGGTAGAGGCGCCCCCCGATGAGCACGTTCGTGATGGATGCCGAGTCGCGGCGGGGGATGTACACCCCGGAGCGAGGCCCGTCGGGCGTGTCCCACTCGACGGCGACCCGGTGGGCCGCGTTCTCGCTGCGCAGCCCGATCCAGCGCGGCGCGCCCTTCGGTCGCATCTCGCCGAGTCGGAGCAAGCAGACGCCGGCCACCGCCGCGTCGCCAGCGAGCTGGGGCCGGAACGGCTCGGGCAGCATCCGCGCGATCACGTCCGGATCGACGCGGTAGTTCACGAGCAGGCGGCGCTCGATGAGACCTTGAAGCCGGGGAACCTTCACGATGCACCTCCTGTGCTTCGGCGCCGCCGCTTGCGCAGCACCATCTGTTCCGGGCAGACGGTCGACAGGAAGTTCCCGACGCACTGCGCGAGGCGCTCCTCGACCAGGGAGTAATAGATCCGGTTGGCGACGCGCCGCTCGGTGACGAGGCCCGCGCCCTTCAGGACACCGAGGTGCCGTGAGATCGAGGGCCCGCTGATCGTGAAACGGTCCGCGATCTCGCCGGCGCTGCACTCACCGTCCCGCAGATCCTGGAGGATCTGACGCCGGGTGGGGTCGGCCAACGCCTTGAAGACGCCCGCCTCTTCGTTCGCTGTCAGCTCCGCCATGGACACTGTTTAGCACTAGAGCTAAAGAGCAAACAACTGGGAAGTCGCACGGATCAACGTCGGCGCCGGGAAGAACCGGTTTCTCGGATGTACCGACCTGAAGGTCAACCTCGGTTCGGGCCGAGCCTGCCATCAGGCTCGGCTGCTACCAGGACTTCAACTGATCGTCGAGCGGAAGGCGAGCGCGGCGAGCGCGTAGTCCTTGTGGTTCTTGTGCCACGGGGTGACGGCCTCGATGTCCCAGTAGCGCGCGTCGAGCACCTCGTGGGAGATCACCGGATCACCGGGCGCGACGGTGCACAGGTAGAGGACGCCGACGGTGCCGTGCGGCCCGTTCACCGCGGACGCCCGCCGTCCGAACACATTGACGAGCGCCTCGACCTTCGCGTCGAGCCCGACCTCCTCACGAACCTCGCGCACGATGGTCTCGGCGGGGGACTCACCGGCGTCGACGTACCCGCTGACCAGCCCCCAGCAGTGGTCGTCGGACCGTTGGATCAACAGGATGCGGTCGTGCTCGTCGAAGATCGCGGCCTCCGCGCCGACCTTCGCGGTGACGTACCCCAGGTCTTGGGCCAGCCGCGCCCGGATCTCGGCGGGCGGCAGGGCGAGCGCATCGGCGTAGCCCTCGATCGCCAGCGCGAGGAGCCGTTCGTAGCGCTCCCGGTCGTACGGGTCGGCGGCGTAGCTCAGCCCCGTGCGGGCGATCGACTGGAGCTCGTCGAGGACATGGAGGAGGTCGATCCGGAGACGCTACGTGACGTCGTGCAAGCATCGGGACGTGACCAGGGCAGGCGGGGGCGGGAGCGGACGGGGACCGCGGGTCATCGCCGGCGAGGCCGGCGGCTTGCGGCTCGCTGCCCCGAAGGGCACGCGAACCCGCCCGACCGCGGACCGGGTCAAGGAGGCACTGTTCGCCGCGTTGGGTCCCGGCCGCCTGCTCGGCGCGGTCGTCCTCGACTGCTACGCCGGGTCGGGCGCGCTCGCCATCGAGGCGCTCTCGCGCGGTGCTACCCGCGCGATGTTGATCGACCGTGACCCGCTGGCCGTCGACGCGATCCGTCGCAACCTGCGGACCACCGGATTCGCGGATCAGGCGCGGGTCCAGCGCCGGGGCGTCGGCTCCGTGGTCCGAGCTGCGCCACCTCCGGAGGGCCCGTTCGACCTGGTCTTCTGCGACCCGCCCTACGACCAGCCGGCCGGCAAGCTCGCCGGTGTGCTCGCGGCGCTCGCCGAGCCCGGCTGGCTCGCGCCGGACGCGACGGTGGTGGTCGAACGGGCGGCGTCGGCCGGCCCGCCGTTGCTCCCGCCCCGGTGGGGAGTCACCTGGTCACGGGTCTACGGGGATACGCTCGTCGTGCTCGCCGCCGCTGAAACGCCGGATCGCTGATTGCAACCAGGAGCACCCCTGCGTGGCCACCGCACTTTGCCCGGGCTCGTTCGACCCGGTGACCCTGGGTCACCTCGACATCATCGAGCGCACGGCCCGGCACTTCGACGACGTCATCGTCGCGGTGATCCGGAACCCCCAGAAGTCGCAGTCGCTGTTCACGCTGGAGGAACGCCAGGAGATGCTCGGTGAGGTCACCGCGCACCTGACGAACATCCGGATCGAGTTCTTCAAGGGCCTGCTCGTCGACTTCGCCCGTGACAACGGAGCCGCCGCGATCGTGAAGGGCCTCCGGGCGATCTCGGACTTCGACTACGAGCTGCAGATGGCGCAGATGAACCAGCGCCTCTCCGGCATCGACACCTTCTTCATCTCCACCAGCCCGCAGCACTCGTTCCTCTCGTCGAGCCTGGTGCGGGAGGTGGCCAAGTACGGCGGCGACGTCTCGAGCATGGTCCCGCCGCTCGTGGCCAAGCGCCTGACCGAGCGCTACGGCGAACCCAAGGACCGCGCGTGACCGACGTCCAGCAGCCGTACGACCCTCCCGACACCGAGGAGCTGCTCCTGCGCGCCCGGGACCACCTCGAGACGGCCCGCTCGGTGCCGATGTCGGCGTCGGTCATGGTCAACCGCGACGACCTGCTGGTGCTCGTCGACGACGCGATCGCCGGGCTCCCCGAGGAGCTCCGCCAGGCGCGATGGCTCCTCAAGGAGCGCGAGGAATTCCTGGCCAAGGCCCGGCGTGAGGCAGAGGACATCATCGATGCCGGAAGAGCCCAGGCCGAGCGGATGGTGGAGCGGACCGAGGTCGTGCGCGAGGCCCGGCGGCGAGCCCAGCAGGTGGTCGACGACGCCGAGGCCCAGGCCCGGGCGCTGAAGCACGAGGCCGAGGACTACATCGACCAGAAGCTCGCGTCGTTCGAGGTCGTCCTCGACCGCACCATGCAGGCGGTGCAGAAGGGGCGCGAGCGGCTCCAGGTCGTGGTGGACCTCCCCGAAGCCGAGGTCGTCCCCGAGGACGACGAGGGTGGATTCTTCGACCAGGACGAGGGCTAGCCGGCGCTACTGGCAAGACCTGGGAAATCGTCTTCCCTGCTACAATTGCTGGTCACGCCCCATGCGGGGCCCAGATTCCATTGTCTCGACGGGTTGAAACGACCATGAGCGCCCTCCGCTGCAATGTCGCGGACCTCTTGCATCATCCGGCGGCCCGTCGTCCAGTGCACTTCGAGACCGATGCCACCGAGCTGGGTGGCATCGGCGGCGCACGGCTCGACGACCAGCCCCTGTTCGTCGATGCGGTGCTCGAACGCGTACCGGACGGCGTGGTGGTCCAGGGGACGGTTCGTGGCTTCTACGCGGCGCAATGCAGCCGGTGCCTGCGGCCCGTCCACCGCGAGATCGTCACCGCGGTCCGGGAGCTGTTCGAGGTCGAGCCGATCGAGGGCCAGACCTATCCGCTCGTCGGCGACGAGATCGACCTCGAGCTGCCGGTGCGCGATGCGCTCCTGCTCGAGCTCCCCGCCGCCCCCTTGTGTCGCGACGACTGTGCCGGCCTGTGCTCACTCTGTGGGGTGGACCGCAACCAGTCCTCGTGTGATTGCGACATGACCATCCCCGACCCGCGGTGGGACGCTCTGCGCGAGCTCACCTTCGACAACTGATCAGGAGCTCCGATGGCCGTTCCCAAGCGCAAGACCCCGCGGTCCAAGACCCGAATGCGTCGCGCGTCGAGCTGGCGCCTCGAGGCGCCCGCGCGCTCGCTCTGCCCGAACTGCGCCGCGGTGAAGCTCCCGCACACGGTCTGTGGCAACTGCGGGTGGTACCGCGGCCGCCAGATGCTCGACGTCGACTGAGCTCCGGCCGGAGCGGAGCCTCATCATGAGGATCGCGGTCGACGCGATGGGGGGAGACCGGGCACCGGGCGAGATCGTCGCCGGCGCGCTGGCGGCGGTGGAGCAGCTGGGGGTGGAAGTGCTGCTCGTCGGCGTCGAGGACGCCGTGCGCGCCGAGCTGCCCGGCGGCAACACCCCAGAGGGAGTCGAGGTCGTTGCCTGTTCGCAGGTCATCGAGATGCACGACGAGCCCGGCACCTCCGTGCGCACGAAGAAGGACTCGTCCGTGGTGCGCGCCGCGGAAGTCGTCCGGGACGGACGTGCGGACGCCATGGTCGGCGCCGGCAACACGGGCGCGACGATGGCGAGCGCGTTGTTGCGATTCGGGCGGATCCGCGGCGCGGCCCGGCCGGCAGTGGGAGTGCCGATCCCGGTGCCGTTCTCGAGCCCGCACCTGCTCGTCGACGGCGGCGCGACGGTCGACTGCAGCCCCGAGTGGCTGACCCAGTTCGCATACATGGGCCGGACCTACGCGCAGATGCGAGGGGTGGCCGAACCCACCGTCGGCCTGCTGTCCAACGGCGAAGAGCCCGGCAAGGGTGACGACCTCCGCAAGCAGACGTTCGCCCGACTCGAAGGCAACTCGTGGTTCGTCGGCAACGTCGAGGGCCGGGAGCTGATGACCGGGCACCCCGACGTGATCGTGACCGACGGGTTCACCGGCAATGTCGCGCTCAAGACCATCGAAGGCGCCCTGAAGGCGGCCGCGGGTCTGGTCTTCACGGTGCTCGATTCCACTCCCGAGGCCAAGGAAGCGGCCAAGGTGGTCGCGCCGATGTTGCTGCAAGGAGTGACGGACTACCTGGATCCCGACACGGTCGGTGGTGCCGCACTGCTCGGCGTCGACGGCGTGTGCGTGATCTCCCACGGTTCGTCGTCCGCGCGTGCGATGGTGAACGCGATCGGCCTCGCGGTCGACTGCGTCCAGGGCGGGCTCGTGGATCGTTTGAAGCAGGCGGTCGCGGAAAGGGAGGCGTCTCATGCCGGCTGAAACCCATTCGACGCACGATCCGGTCAGTGCCGACGAGGTGTTCGGGATGGTGCGCTCGCACCTGTCCGAGATCCTCGAGATCGACGACGCCCGGATCACGCTCGATTCGAAGTTCGCCGACGACCTCGACGCCGACTCCCTGGCGTTGATCGAGCTCGTGGAAGCGCTCGAAGAGGAGCTCGGGGAGCGGACCGTCGGGTTCTCGGTCGACGACGAGGATCTCGGGGACCTCGCGACGGTTCGAGACGCGGTCGACTACGTCGTCCTCAGGCTGGGAGGGGCGGCGGCCTGAGGGCCGCTTCCCATGATGCGACCCGAGGCGCGAGCCCGCTTCGAAGAGCTTCTGGGTTGGTCCTTTCGCGAGGACGGGGTCCTGCACCAGTCGCTGGCCCACCGGTCGTGGTGCGCGGAGCACCCCGACGAACCTTCCAACGAACGGCTCGAGTTCCTGGGCGACGCGGTGCTCGGCGTCGTCGTGACCGACCACGTGTTCCGGACCTATCCGCTCCTCCAGGAGGGCCAGCTCGCGAAGGTGCGGGCGTCGGTGGTCAACGCCGAGGTCCTCGCCGAGGTGGCAGCCGGCATCGAGCTCGGACCGTGCCTGCGGCTCGGCAAGGGCGAGGACGCGTCCGGCGGCCGGGCCAAGACGTCGATCCTCGCCGACGCCATGGAGGCGATCATCGCCGCGGTCTACCTCGACGGTGGCATGGACGCGGCGAGCGCGGTGGTCATGGGGTTGTTCGGGGAGCGCATCGTCGACGCCGCGAGCGGTCCCGGCGGCGACGACTACAAGACGCGGCTTCAGGAGCTGGCCGCGCAGCGGTTCGACAAGCTCCCGCGCTACCAGGTGCACGACGAAGGTCCCGACCACGCGAAGCGGTTCTTCGCGACGGTGCTGCTCGGGGGCGAGCCCCACGGGTCGGGCGAAGGTGGGTCCAAGAAGCAGGCCGAGCAGGCTGCAGCACGTGCCGCATGGCGCACGCTGAGCACGCAGGGCGACGGGGGAGTCGAGGGGGAGCCGGGCGAAGGAACGCCGAACACGGGCACCACGGCAGGATCGGCGATGGGGGGCAGAAATGCCGGAGCTACCTGAGGTCGAGGTCGTTCGACGCGACCTCGAACGCGAGGTTGTCGGCAAGAAGATCAAATCGGTGGAAGTCGACGGAATGCGCAGCATCCGCCGCTACCGCCAGCGCAAGCTGTTCACCAGCGAGCTCGAGGGCCGCAAGATCACCGCGGTCTCGCGCCGCGGCAAGTACCTGATCATGAAGCTGGACGACGGCAACGCGCTGGTCGTGCACCTGGGGATGTCCGGGCAGCTGCTGCGGGCGAAGACCGCGCGCGAGGCGGTGCCCAAGCACACCCACGTGACCATCACGTTCACCCAGGGCGGGCAGCTGCGCTTCGTGGACCCGCGCACGTTCGGGGAGATGTTCGTCAGCCCCTACGCCGGTCTGGACCAGGACGTCGACGAGCTCTCGCACCTCGGGATCGACCCGCTCGAGTCGGCGATGAGCTGGGACTACTTCGGCGAGCTGGTGGCGCAGCGCCACCTCAAGCTGAAGGCGGCGCTGATGGACCAGAAGTTCCTCGCCGGGATCGGCAACATCTACTCGGACGAGATCCTCTTCAACGCCGGCCTGCGGTGGGACCGAATGAGCGACTCGCTCTCGCCCGAAGAGGTGCGGCGGCTCTACCGCGCGCTGGTCGAGACGCTCCAGGACGCGGTGAAGTACCGCGGATCGTCACTCGCCGACGAGCAGTACGTGGACCTGTTCGGCAAGAAGGGCGAGTACCAGCACCACCACAAGGTCTACGCGCGCGAGGGTGAGGCGTGTAAGCGCTGCCGGCACGTGATCGTGCGGGAAAAGACGGGCGGTCGGAGCACGTTCTTCTGCGCGGCCTGCCAGGTCTAGAAGTTGTCGGAATTGGCCGTCTGAGGTCCGCAGAACCGGTCCGGGTCGTCGCTAACCTCGACGGGTCTGACCAAGGAGGGTGCACCGCGTGTTCCTGAAGGCCCTGACCCTGCGGGGTTTCAAGTCGTTCGCCGACAAGACCGTGCTCGAGTTCGAGCCCGGTGTGATGGTCGTGGTCGGCCCGAACGGCTCCGGCAAGTCCAACCTGGTCGACGCGGTCGCGTGGGTGCTCGGCGCACAAGGGCCGCGCACGTTGCGCGGCGGCAAGATGGACGACGTCATCTTCGCGGGGACGCCTGACCGTCCCGCGCTGGGTCGGGCCGAGGTGTCGCTCACGATCGACAACAGCGCGAACTTGCTGCCGATCGAGTTCTCCGAGGTGACGATCACCCGGACGCTGTTTCGCAACGGCGACTCCGAGTACGCGATCAATGGCGCGCCGTGCCGCCTCCTGGACATCCAGGAGCTCCTCTCGGACACCGGCATCGGGCGCCAGCAGCACGTCATCGTCGGGCAGGGGCAGCTCGACGCGGTGTTGAACTCGCGACCCGAGGACCGGCGCGCGGTGATCGAGGAGGCAGCCGGCGTCCTCAAGTACCGGAAGCGCCGCGAGCGCGCGGAGCGCCGGCTCGAGGCGACCGAGGGGAACCTGCTCCGCCTCAACGACCTCTTGCGCGAGGTTCGACGGGGGCTCGCACCGCTCCAGAAGCAAGCGGACGCGGCCCGCCGTCACGACGGCCTCGTGGCCGAGCTGCGCGCGATCCGGCTCCACCTCGTCGGTCACGAGCTCGCCGGGCTCCAGGCCAAGACCGAGCGCCTGCGCGACCAGGGTGTCGAGCTCAGCCGGAGCGAAGCGGTGGTCCAGGCGCGACTGCGCGAGCTGGACATCGCGGTGCTCGACGCGGAACGCGCACTGACGGATGCGGGCCATGGTGACGTTGCCGACGCGCTCGTTCGGGTCGAGGCGATGCGCGAGCGCGCTCGCGGCCTGCAGGCGCTGCTCGCCGAGAAGCGACGCGGCCTCGAGCGTGAGCTTGCCGCGGCAGCCGATGAAGGTGTCGTCGAGACGCTCGTCGCCGACGCGGGTGCGCTGCGCGCCGAGCTCACGGCGGTCGAGCAGGATGCCGGAGCTCTGGACGCACGTCGCCTCGAGGTCGACGCGCTGAACGCAGAAGCGAACCCGGCGGCGCTCGTCGACGCCGAAGCCGCGCTCGCCGCGGCTGAGGGGCATTGGCGCGAGTGCGAGAACGAGGCCGGGCGCTGGCAGGCCCGCGCGGAGGCGCTCGCGCAGGCACTCGACTCGGTGCGCGCCGCGGTGGACGTCTCACTGCTCGCGGGGATCGACGGGATCGCGGGCAGCCTGGTCGACCACCTCGAGATCGAGCCCGGTGCCGAGGTCGCGGTGGCCGCCGCGCTCGGCGAGGCGATGCACGCGATCGTGGTCCAAGGTGACGACGCGGCACGCCTGGCGGTCGAGCGGCTCGCCGGCGGGGACGCGCAAGGTCTCCTGCTGGTGCTCGACGCACGCGAGACCGCGGTCACGACCGGGGCCACGCTGGCACCGGACGGCGCGAAGGCGTTGGCCGCATGTGTGCGCGCGCCGTTGCCCGGCTTGCAGGCCACGCTCGGCCGCCTGCTTGCCGGGGTCGTGCTGGTCGAGGGGGACTGGCGTACCGCCGTCGATCTCGCGATCGACAACCCGGATCTCACGGTGATGACGCGCGCGGGCGACCGGTTCGGTGGCCGGGGTGCGTGGCGCCTGGGCGGCGAGCAGGTCTCGGGGATCACCCGGGCCGCGCTCGACGAAGCCAAGGATGCAGCGGTGCGCGCGGCGGATGCCCGTACGGCGGCCGAGCGCGCGGTCGCAGCGGCTCGTCTCACCGTGGAGGAAGGCAAGCGCCAGGCCGCGGCGACGGCGGGGGTGCGCCGCGAGCTGGAGATGCGTGCCGCCACCCTGGACGAGCGCCGTGACGTCCTGACCCGAAGGCTCGCCGGGGTCGAAGACCGGCTCGCCCGCGATCCGGAGGCGAAGGCGACTGCCGAGCGGTACCGGAGCGCGCTCGAAGCCAAAGAGCACGCCTACGCGCAGGTCGCGTCCCGGCTCGAAGAGCAGAGCGGCCGCATCGACGCGGTGCTGGAACGTCTCCGCGAGGAACGGCGCCGCCAAGCCGAGCGGGCGAGCGCGGCCGGGGGCCAGCTCGAGGCGCTGCGCCGCGAGCGCTCGGAGCTCGAGCGCGAGCTGGCCGGGCTGCGGGAGCGTCAGCAGCGCCGGGAAGTCGACGACGCGGAGAACCGCATGCGTCTCGAAGCGGTGGTCGAGCGCATCCGCACCGACTTCGACTGCGAGCCCGCCGTCGCCCTGGACGCGCCCGCGCCGGAGCCGGTCGAAGGTTCGACGCTGGCCGGACGTGCGCGGGATCTCGATCGCGAGCTGCGGCTCATGGGACCGATCAACCCGCTCGCGCTCGAGGAGTACGACGCGCTGCTCGAGCGCCACGACTTCCTCCAGCAGCAGCTCGAAGACGTGAAGAACAGCCGGCGCGAGCTGCAACGGGTCATCAAGGCAGTGGACAAAGAGATCGTCACCGTCTTCGAGACCGCGTTCGCCGACGTGCAGGAGAACTTCGCGCAGCTCTTCACCACGCTGTTCCCCGGTGGCTCGGGGCGGATCTTCCTCACGGATCCGGACGACCTGCTCAACA
>JADGON010000327.1 GCA_017882945.1 Acidimicrobiia bacterium
GCTCAGCGCGGCGGGTTCGGATCGAACGGCCCGCGACCCATCTGGTCGCGCACTGTCTCCACCGCGGGGTTCGTCAGCGACCGGCGCTGCCAGTTCGCGCCGTCGACGACGAGGGTGTGCCCGGAGATGAAGCGGGCGTAGGGCGACGCGAGAAACGTGGCGGCCCACCCGAGCTCCTGGCGTTGACCGACGCGCAGCGCGGGCTGGGTCCGATCCTTGTCGTGGGTGCGGTCGATGTTGCCGCGGATGTCGCTCGTCATGTCCTCGTGTGGGAACAAGCCGGGGACGAGTCCGTTGACCTGGATCCCGTACGGGCCCCACTCCACTGCGAGCGACTCGGTGAGGTTCTTCACGCCCGCCTTCGCCGCGGCCGAGTGCACGAAGCCGGGACCGCCGGTCCACGCGTAGGACGCGCCGACGTTGATGATCGAACCCGGGGTCCCGGCCACGAGATGGCGACGACCGAACTCGCGCGCGCAGAAGAAGGTGCCGTTGAGCGTGATGTCGACAACCGTCCGCCACGCGTTCGGGGACATGTCCTCCGCCGGCACGGGGAAGTTCGCGGCCGCGTTGTTCACCAGGACGCCGGGAAGACCGAACTCGGCTTCGGCCGCATCGAAGGCCGCCGCCACACTCTCTGGTTCGCGGATGTCGCACCGGACCGCGAGCACGCGGGCACCGAGCGCGTCGATCGCGTCCCGGCCCGCCTGCAGGTGCTCCTCCTTCCTGCTGCCGATCACGATCGCGGCGCCGAGCCGCGCGAACTCCGACGCGATCGCCTTGCCGAGCCCGGTGCCGGCGCCCGTCACGAACACGCACGCGTCCTCATAGGTCCCGGCCGGAAGCGCAGATGCGCCAACCGCGGGCGGCGCTGGAAGTCCGATCAGATCAGCCACGACGTGTGCTCCTCAGCTTCCGGTGAACTTCGGCGGGCGCTCGTCGGCCCGCGCCGCGCGCAGCTCGGCCATGTCATCACTGCGATTGACGAACGTCTGGTAGATCATCTCGTCGGTCATGGACGTCCGGATCTGCGGAAGCGCGAGGTGCCGGATCACTTCACGGGCCATCTTCACCGTGACCGCGGGAGCCGTCGCGATCTGCTCCGCCATCTCGCGCACCGTCGCATCGAGCTCGTCCGGCGCGACGACCCGGCTGACGATGCCGTGCGCCAGTGCCTCTTCGGCCGACACGATCCGACCCGTGAGCACCATGTCGCTCACCAGGCCGTGGCCGCACATCTCGTAGAGCACGGCGACACCGCCCGTGTCGGGGATCACGCCGTAGGTGACCTCGGGAAGCCGGAACCGCGCGCCCTCGGCTGCGACGCGGATGTCGCACAGCAACGCACGCTGGAACGACCCGCCCATCACCCAGCCCTTGCACGCCACGATCACGGGCGCGTCGAGCTCCCAGAGCTGCTGGATCCCCCGATGCCCTCGGCGCATGAGCTCGTGGTGCGAGAGCGGGACCTTCAGGTTCCCGATCGACGCCACGTCGCGTCCCGACGAGAACGACGTGCCCTCGCCCCGCCAGATCACGGCGCGCACGTCGTTGCGCGCCCGGAGCTCGGCGAGGATCTCGAACAGTGCCGCGTCCATCTCGTCGTCGAACGCGTTGTGCTTCTCGGGGTGATCGTTCGTGATGGTCGCGATCGGACCTTCGATCGTGAGATGCAGCCTGTCCGACACGATGCCTCGACTCCCCCGTCGCTGCCGACCTCCCGGCCGGAGGCGTGGATGGATCGTAATCAGGCCGTCAGTCCGTCCGGGGAGGACGGGTCACGCGGCCCGCTCGAATCGGCCGCGTGCCACCGCGATCGCCGGCAGGGCCAGGGCCGGAAGCAGGATCGCCAGATTCCCCCAAGCCTCGATCGCGACGCCACCGAGGATCGCGCCGCCGAGGAACGCGACGTTCGTGATCACCAGGATCCGGGTGACGGGGAGCTCGCGCGGCCGGGCCGACCGGTGCAGCAGGTCGGCGAGCGACTGACCGAGGCGGACGAGCATCCCCGAAGAGAACGTCGTGGACACCGGTACCCCGTCGACGGTGCGGACCACCGGCGTCTGCATCGCCATCGCGAGTGTCGCCGCGACGATGCCGAGATAGCGCAGGAAGCCGGTCGGCGTCTCCGAGCCGGTGCCGAATCCGATGAGCACGATGCCGGCGTCCGCCGCGAGCAGCAGGGTCGCCCAGGCGAGCAGTCGCCGGGGCGCGCGGCGCGCCCCGTCACCCGACCGGATGACGAAGGGCGTCAGCGCGCTCCCGACCACGTACGTCAACACCGCGACCAACGGCGGCCACGCTCTCGCGAGATGTCCCTGCCCGATCTCGAGCCCGACGAGCACCGTGTTGCCCGACTGGAAGGCGACGAAGGTTCCGGTGAGCCGGTCGAGGCTCAGCGCATCGAGACACCCCGCAACCGCGGCGAGGCTCGACGCGAGCGCCAATGAACCCGGGAACGGCGTGAGTGGCTTCAGCTCCGGCTGCGCCACCGGCGTGGGAGAACCCTCAGCTGACGACCTTGGCCTTCAGCTTCTGGAACTCGGCGTCGTCGATGACACCCTTCTCCTTGAGGTCCGCGAGGCGGTGCAGCTCGTCCGCGGCGCTCGTCGTCGTGCCCGCGGCCTGCTGAATGTACTGGCGGGCGGCGGCATCTTGGGCCTGTGCCGCTTCGAGCGCGTGCTCACTCATCTTGTGACCGCGTGCGATCAGGTACACGAAGACTCCGAGGTACGGGATCACGATCACGAAGATCACCCAGATCGCCTTCGCCCAGCCCGAAAGGTCGTGGCTGCGGAAGATGTCCGCGAAGACCGTGATGAGGATCCAGATCCAGATGAAGAAGAGGAAGAACCACAACATCGACCACAAGACCTGCCCGGAACCGAAGTCACTACCCAGCATCTGCATACCCTCCACGATCGATCGGGCTGCCGGTACGACAGCGCCGCGAACCATACGCGCGTTCACCGGACGGGCGCATGACCCCGCCTCACATCGAGATGCCTTCCCAGATGGATTCCAGCTGTGGCCGGAGCCGGGCGAGCTCCTCGAGATGGCGTGCGCTGAGCTGGCGGAGCCGACGCCCACCCAGCGCGGTCAGCCGGAGCCGGACGACCCGCTGGTCGTCGGGGTCGGCCGCCCGCCGCACCAGTCCGGCGTTCTCGGCCCGATCGACCAGCCCAACGGCGCTGTGGTGCCGGAGCAACAGGGACTCCGCCACGTCACCGATCGTGGGGCCGCGCCGGTGCCGGTGCCCACGGATCGCGAGCAGGAGCTGATGCTGCGCCGCAGAGAGGCCGACGGCCACGGCCTGCTCCTCGCTCCAGTGCAAGAAGCGGCGCAGGCCTACCCGGAGCTCGAGTAGCCGTTCGTAATCACGGTCAGTAACCTGAGGGCTCATATTTATATCGTGCCACGATAGGAGTTGGGGTGGTGATCAGAAGCGGCGGATCCGCCGGCACCGGCTCGAGACGCGGCGAGGAGACGCGCCGCACGTGCCTGCTCACGGCGATCGGCGCCATTCTGGGCATCGTCGGCGGCGGTGCCGCGTGGGTCCTGCTGCACCTCATCGGACTGATCACGAACCTCGCGCTGTTCCATCGGTGGGGCTGGGACATCCCGTCCTTCGCCCACTTCCAGCCGAACTTCACCCTGGTCATCGCCGCGGTGGCCGGCGGGCTCGCGGTGTCGTTGCTCGCGCGCTGGGCGCCGGTGATCAAGGGTCACGGCATCCCGGAAGCGATGGAGGCCGTCCTCACCCGCCAGAGCCGGATCTCTCCCAGAGCCGCGGTGGCAAAGCCGTTGTCTGCCGCGCTCGCGATCGGAACCGGCGGCCCATTCGGCGCCGAGGGGCCGATCATCGTCACCGGCGGCGCGATCGGCTCCCTGATCGGTCAGGTCATCCGAGTCACGCCGTCCGAACGCAAGATCCTGCTGGCATGCGGCGCGGCCGCGGGCATGGCGGCGACGTTCGGCGCGCCGCTGGCCGCGGTAGTGCTCGCGATCGAGCTGCTGCTGTTCGAGCTCTCGCACCGAGCGCTCATCCCGCTCATCGTCGCGTCGGCGGTGGCCGGCGGCATGCACGCGCTGCTCTTCAGCGCGGGCCCGCTGTTCCACGTGCCGCCCCATCGCTACTCGGGACTCGGGACCTTGCCCGTCTTCCTGCTGGTCGGGATCGCGTGCGGGCTGCTCGCGGTGCTGATCTGCAAGGGCCTGTTCCTCATCGAAGCGGGATTCCGCCAGCTCCCCATCTCGGAGTTCTGGCATCCGATGCTGGGCGCCCTCGTCTTCGCCACGATCGGGCTCGCGGTGCCCGAGGCGCTCGGCGTCGGCTACGGCGCGATCAACGACATCCTGGCCGGCCGCATCGCCGTCGGCGCGCTCGCGATCCTGATGGTGGCCAAGCTCGGGGCGTGGTGGGCTGCGCTCGGCTCCGGTACCTCAGGGGGAACCCTCGCGCCGATCCTCCTCATCAGTGGCGCGTTCGGCAGCCTGATGGGGACAGCGATGAATCACCTCGCGCCCGGCCTGCACGTTTCCCCCGGCGCCATGGCACTCGTCGCCATGGCCGCCACGTTCGGCGCATCGACTCGCGCGACCTTCACCGCGATCGTCTTCGCGTTCGAGCTGACCCAGGACTACCACTCGATCCTGCCCATCATGCTCGCCACCGCGGTCTCGGACCTCGTCGCCGGGGCGCTGCTCGACCACCGGCTGATGACCGAGAAGCTCGCCCGGCGCGGGCTCCGGGTTCCCCTCGACTATCAGCCCGACTACCTCAGCGGTGCTTCCGTCGGTGACACGATGAGCACGACCGTCGCCACACTGCATGCCGACGCAAGCATCGGAGATGCGCGCGACCGGGTCGACGAGACCGCGCACAGCGCGTTTCCCCTCGTCGACGCGACCGGCCGCTGCGTCGGCATCGTGTCGCGGCGCGATCTCCTGACGAGCGACGCCCGAGCTGATTCACCCGTAGCGGGCATCGCGAACGCGGATGTCGTCACGGTCGCTCCCGACGACACGCTTCTCACCGCGCTCGAGCGCATCATCGACGAGGAGGTCGAGCACCTCCCCGTCGTCGATGGGGACGCGCAACTCGTCGGCATGTGCACCAGGACCGACATCCTGCGAGCCCGCCGCACGTTCACCGCCGACGAGCGTCGTCGGGACCCGCATCCGGCGTGGCGCCGCCGGGGGTTCCGGCGACGCGCGCCAGTTGACCGGCCCGTCGGTTCGCTACTGCTCGAGCAGCAGGATGAGCAGGCGTAGCGCCTCTTCAACCGCGGTGTCGCGCACGTCTTCGGGGGTCTCACCGAGGAGGAGCTTGCGCATCGCGAGCGCGGGCTGGCGCCGGCTGCAGCCGCCGACCCAGAGCGTTCCGACAGGCTGGCGCTCCTGCGGAACCGGTCCGAGCACACCCGTGGTCGCGACCGCGACGTCGGCATCGAAGCGCTCGAGCGCGCCCCGCGCCATCTGGCGCGCGGCCTCGTGGCAGATCACCGGACCGGGCGAGACTCCCAGCGTCGTGAACTGCGCCGCGGGCGAGTAGGCAACCACGCCGCCCTGAAAGCATGCGCTCGCACCGTCGGCCATGGCGAGTGCCGCCGCGACCGCGCCCGCGGTGCACGACTCCGCGACCGCAAGGCGGGCATCGCGAGACCAGGCGAGATCCACCGCCCGCTGTGCGAGCGACGGGATCGATTCGAGCGTGACGGAACCAAGCTGGAGCTCTGCAGTCGGGGGCATGGCCTCCTCCTACCCGGAGGGGAGTGCGACAAAACGTGCGCTCGGCGGGGCGGCGCTCGCATTTCGGCCGAGCGCGGCGCGCACCAGCAGGGTGAAGGCCGGATCTGACCGGCGTCAGGCCGGCTCCTCGTCCCCGTCGAGGTTCTGGCGCAAGGCGTCGAGCGACCGCGCCAGCAGCCGGGAGACGTGCATCTGGCTGATGCCCACCCGGGTCGCGATCTCGGTCTGGGTGAGACCGTCGAAGAACCGCAGGCGCAGGATCGTCTGCTCGCGTTCGGGAAGCGTGGCGAGCAGGTCGTTGACCACCATCTCGTGCTCGACCTGATCGAGGCCACTCTCTTCGTCGCCGATCGTGTCGCCCAGGGTCCGGTCGTCGCCGGGGAGCTGCGCGTCGAGCGACTGGGTGGCGAACGCGCGGTTCGCTTCCATGGCTTCGAGGACCGCCTCGGGATCCACCTCGATGCGCGCGGCGATCTCGGCCACCGTCGGCGAGCGTCCGAGCTCGTTGGTGAGATCCCCCACCGTCGCGGTCAGCCGCAGTCCCAGCTCCTGAAGCGCACGCGGGACGCGCACCGACCACGACCGGTCGCGGAAGTGACGCTTGATCTCGCCGGAGATCGTCGGAGTGGCGAACGTCGAGAAGGCGAGGCCGCGCTCCGGTTCGAACCGCTCGACTGCCTTCAGCAGGCCCAACGTCGCGATCTGCTCGAGGTCGTCGACGGCCTCACCCCGGCCGGCGAAGCGGCGGGCCAGGGAGATCGCCAACCCGAGGTGCTCGGAGATGAGCTCGTCGCGGAGGCGTCGGTCCTTGGTCTCGCGGTACTCGAAGAACCGCGCGAGCGGCTCGTCGGGCGCGGTGGTCATCCTTCCGGCACTCGCTTGAGGAGTCGGAAGCGACGCTGCCCGTCCGCCACCTCGAGCTGGTACTCGTCCACCACGGCGGCGACGATCGTGCGGGCGAGCTCACTCGGCGCGAACGGGCCGCCCTCGTCGACGCAGGTCCCCTCGACCTCGATCGCCTGGTCCCGCAGCGTGAACACGAGGTTCAGGGTGCAGTCCGGTCGACCGCCCGTGATGGTGAACCCGAGCTCGTCGACCGCGATCCGGAGATCCTCGAGATCCTCGAACGTCATGCCGATCCGGCTGCCGGCATCCGCCGCCGCCAGCCGGGCCAGGCGCAGGAACTCCGGTGAACCCGGGATGGCCAGCTGGATCTGCGTGGCGTTCACGGGCGTCATGTTTGCAGACCGGTCAAGACGGAAACACCACGAAGACCATGCCCGTCACGGATTCTGCCGAAACGGTCTTCCCTGCCGTGCCCGAAAGCGTGGCAGCAGCCCGACGATTCACCCGCGCGGCATTGACTCGCCATGAGATCGATCCGGAGATCATCGACACCGCGACGCTCCTGGTCAGTGAGCTCGCGACCAATGCGGTCGTTCATGCGACAAGCACCATTCGCCTTCGGGTCGGGGTCGGTGAGGAGATCCGGGTGGAGGTCCGTGACGCGAGCGACGATGCGCCGGTCATCGGAGAGCTCGGACCGGAGTGGGAGTACGGCCGCGGGCTCGCGATCGTCGCGACGCTCGCCGACACCTGGGACTGGGCGCCCCGCGAGACCGGCAAGGTCGTCTGGTTCGCGTTGGCCCGCGCCTGAGAGTCATCCGCGATCCAGCGCCTGCACGGCTTCTTCGACCGTGGTGCTGAGCGGCACCCGCTGATCGAGCTGGGTCAGCGTGATGACCCGCCCGATGACGGCCTGGTCGTCGACGACCAGGCGCAGCTGCTGGCGCCGACCCTGCAGCCGCTCGGCCAGCTCGAAGACGAGGCGCACGCCGGTGCTGTCGAGATAGGTCGTCGACGTGAGATCGAGGATCAGGCACTCGGTCTGGTGCGAGACCGCGTCCACCAGCACCGTGCGGATCTCCTCGACGTTCGAGAGGTCGACCTCGCCCCGGACGTGCGCGACCACCGCGACGCCCTCTTCGTCCAGCGTGACCTCGGCCAGTGAGTTCACCCGCCACCATCCGTTCGGCGGAGCCGGCGCGCCAGCCGCACCGTGGTGCCGTCGTCGCCCGTCTCGAGCTCGACCGAGTCCATGAGGGCCCGCGCGAGATCCAGCCCCCGGCCCCGGTCCCCCGGATCGGATCGGGTGCGCCAGTGCCCGAAGTCCCGGACCATGAATTCGACGAGATCGCCGGTCTGATCCGCCTCGACGAGAAAGTCGGCGTCGAACAGCCCGTAGGCGTGCTCGATCGCGTTGGCGGCAGCCTCGTTCACGGCAACCGCGATCTCACGCGCTTCTTCGTCGGATGCGCCGACGCGCGCGAGCCAGTCGGTCGCCGTGTGGCGCATCCGCGAGAGCTGCGCCGGAGCTGCGGGCAGGCGGAGCCGCAGCGCCGACGACGGTCCACGCGTGCCGACGCACATGAGCGCGACATCATCCGCAGGCGCATCGCCGGCCAGGAGATCTCGGAGCAGGTTGTCCGCGACGGCTTCGACCTCCTCGGACGCCGAGCTGAGCGACTGCGCCAAGCGGCTGAAGCCGACGTCGAGTGACTCGCCGCGGCGCTCGATCAGTCCGTCGGTGTACAGCACGAGCATCGATCCGGCCGGCAGGTCCCGCTCGGCTTCCTGGTACTGCGCCTGCTCACTCGCGCACAACGGCATCGAACGCCCCCCTTCGAGGGCTTCGATCGTGCCGTCCGGCAGCCGTAGCAGCGCGGGCGGATGCCCCGCGTTCGAGTACCGGATGCGCTGCCGCGCGGGGTCGTACTCGGCCACGAGCAGCGTGGCCATGTCGGCGTCGGCCAGCGCGCAGAAGTAGGCGTTGAGCCGCTGGAGCACCGCGCCGGGGGCCAACCCGTCGAGCGCGCTGTACTGCAGCACGTTGCGCAGCTTTCCCATCGACGCCGCGGCCCGGACGCCGTGGCCGACGACATCGCCGATCGCCAGCATCACGCGGCCGTCGCGCAGCGGCACCGCGTCGTACCAGTCGCCACCGACCTTCAACCCCACCCCGCCGGGCACGTAGCGGGTCGCGAGATCAGCGTCTTGGAGCACCGGCAGCCGGTCGGGCAGCAGGCTGCGCTGCAACGCCTCGGCCGTCGCGAGCTCCCGCTCGAAGCGCATCGCGTCCTCGACGGCCGGGGCCACGCGACCGCCGATCTCGCGCGCCAACCCGAGGTCCTCCCGGCCGTAGCGTCGGCCCGAGCCCGAGTACCCGAACAGGAGGACACCGATCGGCTCCTCGGCGACGAGCAGCGGGACGGCGAGAGCCGACCGCAGTCCGAGCACCCGGGAGGGCTCCCCCATCTCGGCCGGCACGTCACGGATCAGCACCGACTCCCGGGTCCGGAACGCCGTCGCCACCGGGCCCGGGCCGACGACTTCGACCGGGGGAACATCGTCGCGGCTGCAGAGGTCGTCATCGGGAGTCTCGCCGACCACCTTGCACACCGCGGGCACGAGGCCCTCGGGCCCGGCGAGGTACGCGACGCACGCGTCGCCGAACGTCGGGAGCACCACGCCGGTCACGGCATCCAGCCGCGCCCTGGTGTCGAGGCCCACGGTGAGCAACTCGCTCACCTGGGCGAGCAGGTCCAGGCGCGCGTTCGCGCGCGCGGCCTCCGCGGTGAGGTACGCCCGCTCGAGCACCAGCACGAGCCGGTCGGCCAGCGTCTCGACGAGGGCGACATCGTCGGGCTGGTACACACGCCCGGAGCTGTTCGTGGAGTCGAGGCACAACAACCCGACGACGTCCTCACCGACGTGCAAGGGGGCGACGATCGACGACTTGACGCCGAGCCGCTCGGCGACGGCAAGGTGCTCGGGACCGTGTGAGAAGGCGACGCGCATCTCGGGCGTGACGTCGGTGACCATCACCGGCTTTCCCTGCCGCAGCGTCGGGCTCCGGTCGAGCATCCTCGGGATGTCCAGCGGCCAGCGGACGTCCGCTTCGGTCAACATCTGCGCCATCGCCGGATCCGCGTGCGCCACCGCGAACCGCCGGGCGACATCCGTACGAGGCATGAGGTAGATCCCGCACGAGTCGCCCAGCTCGGGGACCATGATCTCCGCCGCGCGCTCCAGCAGCTCCGTGAGATCGGCGCCCGCGGCGAGCAGCTCGCTCACGGCGCCGATGAGCCGCGCGGCGCGCTCCTGGCGCTTCCGCTCGGTGATCTCCACCACGATCGCGCCGAACTCGACCGGCACGTCGTCCGAGCCGCGCACCGGATAGAAGCTCGCGAGCCAGTGGCGCTCCACCCCGGGCTGGGCCGGGGTCTGGCCGGTGATCTCGACGTCCGAGATCGGCGCGTCGCGTTCGAGGACCATGCGCAGCATGTGCTCGATCCTCGGCCCCACGTCCGGCAGCACCTCCGAGACCCTCCGGCCGAGATGGTCCTCGATCGCCACTCCGTTGTTGTCGGCGAGCGGCTGGTTCAAGCGCACGTAGCGCAGGTCACGGTCGTAGAACGCGAAGCCGAGCGGCGCGTTCTCGATGAGGGTGTCGAGCCGGGCGACGGTCTCGCCGAGCCGCGTGTTCGAATATCGCAGTGCCTCCTCGGCGAGGTGATGCTCGGTGACATCGATGCTGACGCCGATCCAGTCACCCTCGTCGCCATGCTCGCGGCCGCGGGTCTCGATCCAGCGGACGACACCATCCGGGCGCCGGATGCGATAGCCGACCGTGAACTCACGGCCCGCGAGTGCCGCCTCGGTGATGACGTCGCGCATGTGGGGCCCGTCTTCCACGAAGATCGGTGCGACGAAGGACTCCCACGTGCCGTCGTAGCTCCCGCGCTCGATCCCGACGAGATCTTCGAGCTCGGGCGACCACGTACCTCGCTGCGTTTGCACGTTCCAGCGCCAGGAGCCCATGTGGCCCGCGCGGAACGCGAGCCGGGCTTCGAGCTCGTAGTCGCGCAGCTCCTGCTCCACGATCTTGCTCTCGGTGATGTCGATGCCGATACCGATCCAGGCCGTGACCTCTCCCTCGGCGCCCCGCACCGGCGAGCCCCGACCCTCGAACCAGCGCACGCGCCCGTCCGGGAGCACGACACGGTGCTCCATCGAGAAGTCGGCGCCGCGGGCGGTCGACACTTCGAGCTCCTCCGTGATCCGGTCCCGGTCGTCGGGGTGGACGAGGGCCAGGAAGGCCTCGAACGTCCCCGGGAACGTTCCGGGCTCGAGGCCGTAGGCCGCCTCCATCTCCGGCGACCAGCGCACCTGGCCCCTCGCGGTGTCCCAACGCCAGGAGCCCATTCGGCCGGCAGCAAACGCAAGCCGGGCTTCGAGCGCGCGTCCCCGAAGCTCCTCCTCGGCTTCTCGGCGAGCGAAGGACGCGCCGAGCAGGTTGGCGATGCTCCGGGCGAAGACGATGTCGTCCTCGCTGAACGACCGTGCCTGCACGGAGTAGGCCCCGAGCACTCCGTACGGTCGTCCGGGCATTCGGATGATCGTGCTCATCGCACTGACCACGTTGTGGACGCGGAGGCCGGGCCCGCCCTCGAAGCGCTCCTCGGTCGCGAGATCGTCACAGACGACCGGGCCGTCGGTCTGCAGCACGTAGCCGGCGAGCGTCGAGGGCAGGGCGCTCACGAGGCTCGTGCCGATCAAGTCGGCGTCCCAGCCGGTTCCGGCCGCGATCTCGAGCCACTCCGCGTCCTCGCCGAGCCTCATGGCGGCGGTCAACGGGACTTCGAGCCCGTCCGCAAGCAGCTTGACCGCGATCTCGAGGAGCTCCTGCTCGTCGTCCGCCTCGAGGGCGAACCGCCCGAGATCGGCGACCATCGCCTGCTGGCGCTCCCGGAGCTGCTGGTCCTCGATCGCGGTCGGGGCGCGAGCAGCCACCGCCTCCCATCGGGGGTCGGGGAGCTCGAGACCCTCCGAGCTTCCGCGCCCCTGGCCCAGCCCGTTCTCGATCCGGCCCACGATCGGCCCGGTATACCCCGAACCTCGGCCGGCCAACCCGCTTCTCGAGAATTCTCTCCGGACCGATCTCATGGCGTCGTCAGGGGCATGACGACGAGCGCCTCCGGGGTCCATCCACACGAGCGTTTGCCGATCCGGGTGCTCGGGGAAACCTGCGGCCATGGAATTCATCCTGTGGCTCATTGCCGTCGTGCTCGTCGTCGCCGGGATCGTCAGCGCAGTCCGAGGCGCGCTGTCCTATGGAATCGTCCTCGTCGTCCTGGGCTTGCTCATCGGTCCGGGGGGCGTCAGTCTCTTCGCCTGAACGACGGAACGAGGAGATCACGGTGGAACCACTCGAGCTCGATCATCGCCAAGATGCCAAGGGCCGTGAGGTCGTTGCGGTACGCGGCGAGATCGATGTCGCGACGTCGCCCGCGCTGCGCGAGGAGCTGTACGCGATCATCGACGGTGGCGCGAGAGAGCTCGTGGTCGACCTCTCCGAACTGGGGTTCATCGACTCGTCGGGTCTCGGCGTCCTCGTCGCCGCGTTGAAGCACATGCGCGAGCGAGATGGTGAGCTCGTGCTCTCCGGGCTCCAGCAGCCGGCGCTGCGGGTGTTCGAGATCACCGACCTGACCACGCTCTTCACGATCGAGGGCGCCGACGCCTGATCCGGGCTCCGGTCAGAGGCCGTAGGCCTCCAGGAGTCGCAACCACACCTCGCTGACCGTGGGGAACGCAGGCACCGCGTGCCACAGCACATCGAGCGGGACCTCCCCGGCGATCGCGATCGTGGCCGACTGCAGCATCTCGGCCACTGCATACCCGGTGAACGTCGCGCCCACGACGACGCGCCGCGACTCGTCGACGACGAGCTGGCTCGTCCCCGAGAGTCCTTCACCCATGACCGAGGCTCCTGAGACATCGCCGGTGCCGTAGGTGAGCACGCGCAGCTTGCGGTACTGCTCGCGCGCCTGACGCTCCGTGAGCCCGACCGCGGCGACCTGGGGATCCGTGAAGGTGACTCTCGGGATCGCCCGGTGGTCGGCCCACGCCTCACCCGGCTTCCCCACGATCACGTCCGAGGCGATGCGCGCCTGATACTTCGCCATGTGTGTCAGCAGCGCGCGCCCGTTGATGTCGCCGATCGCGTACAGCCACCCGCCCTCGACCCCGACGACCCGCAGCTGATCGTCGACCGTGACCGAGCGTCCCGCCTCGATGCCCACGGCCTCGAGGCCGAGGTCGCCCGAGTTGGGCCGGCGTCCGACCGCGACGAGGATCTCGTCGGCCTCGATCTCCCGCCCGTCGTCAAGAGTCCCCACGACCGGACCGTCGTCGGTCTCGCGCCGCACGGCCGCGATCCCCACCCCGACCACGACGTCGATGCCCTCGGCCTCGAACGCCGCCCGCAGCTCCTCGCCGGCGAACGGCTCCTCGTTCGCCACCAGCCGCTCGGCCTTCTCGACGATCGTGACCTCCTCGGCCCCGAGCCTCGAGAACGCCTGTCCCATCTCGACACCGATCACCCCGCCACCGAGCACGAGGAGCCGGCGCGGGATGTCGTCGGCCGCGGTCGCGCCCCGGTTGTCCCAGATGCGGATGTCTCGAAGCCCGGGGATCGGCGGGACGGCCGCGCTCGTACCCGTGGCGAGGCCGACCGCGCGGCGAGCCTCGAGGTGGGTCACGGTCCCGTCGGCATCGGTGACGTCCACCGCGCGCGCACCGACCAGCCGCCCGGTGCCGCGCACGAGCACGATGCCTTCATTGCTCAACCACCGCGACTGGGATGCGTCGTCCCAGTTCGACGTCATGAAGTTGCGGCGGGCGAGCACCTCGGCCACGTCGATCGTGCCCGTCACCGCCGCGCGCGCCCCCGGGACGCGGCGGACCGCGGCGAGCGCCTCGCCCGGCCGCAACAGCGTCTTGCTCGGGATGCAGCCCCAGTACGAGCACTCGCCGCCGACCAGCTCCCGCTCCACGAGGGCGACCGTGAAGCCCTCCTCGGCGACCCGGCCGGCCAGATTCTCGCCCGCGGGGCCACCGCCGATCACGATGACGTCGTAGGTATCCACCGGCGCGCTCCTTCTTCGGTCGTTTGTCACCCGCCGCACGCTCACACAAGTGGTTGAGCCAGGATTGCACCGTGAACCCGTGGATGACGCTCGACGACGGGACCCCGACGATCGCGGACTATGCGCTCCTCGGCAACTGCCAGGGCAGCGCGCTGGTGAGCCGGGCCGGGTCGATCGACTGGGCCTGCATGCCGTGCTTCGACTCCCCCGCGTTCTTCGCTCGGATCCTCGGGGAGCCCGGCGGCTTCTGGTCCATCCGGCCGCGTGGCGCGGCCGAGGCCAGCCGCGACTACGTCGAGGACACCATGGTGCTGCAAACGCGGTTTCGAACCGCGACCGGCACCGCAGTGCTCACCGACTTCATGCCGCTGCACCCGGACGACCGCCACAATGACATCGGCTTGCACTCCCCGTCGGGCCTCTCGCGCATCGTCGAGTGCACTGAGGGCCGCGTCGATCTCGATGTCGAGATCGCGATCCGGCCGGAGTACGGCTTGACCACGCCGATGACGCTGCGCACCGGTCCCGGAACCCTGCGCACGCGCGGCGGTCCGATCGCGTTCACGGTTTCGACGGACGCGGAGCTTCGTTCCGATGGTGCGCTGATGCGCGCGCACTGCGGGCTCGAGGCCGGCGAGGACGCGACGTTCGCGCTCATGACCGGCGATCCGTGGGAGGCGCCTCCGGCCGTGCTCGACGCGGACGCAGTGATGGAATCGCGCGAGACCACGATCTCCGGCTGGCGCTCCTGGGCCGAGAAGCTCGTCGGCTACGGAGGTTCCCACCGCGCGCTGTTGCGGCGCAGCGCGGTCGTGCTGCGCGCGCTCAACTACGCGCCGACCGGCGCGATCGTCGCCGCGCCGACGACCTCGCTCCCGGAAGAGATCGGCGGCGTGCGCAACTGGGACTACCGGTACACGTGGGTGCGCGACGCAAGCTTCACCATCGGCGCGCTCGCCGCGAGCGGGTGCGGCTTCGAGGCGTCGCGCTTCTTCGACTTCTTCGGCAACGCCACGGCGGGCAGCCTTGCCAGTGGTCAAGGGCTGCAGATCATGTACGGGATCCGGGGCGAGCGCTTCATCCCCGAGCACGAGCTCGACACGCTCGACGGCCATCGCGGCAGCCGGCCGGTGCGGATCGGCAACGGTGCGTGGAACCAGACCCAGCTCGACGTGTACGGCGAGCTGCTGGACGCGGCATGGAAGATCTCCGAGCTCGGCATCGAGATCGACTCGGACCTCGGATCGTTCCTCGCCAACGTCGCCGACCGGGCGGTCCTGCGTTGGCAGGACATCGACGAGGGCATCTGGGAGGTGCGGGGCGGTGCCGGCCACTTCCTGTACTCCAAGCTCATGAACTGGGTCGCGCTCGACCGCGCGGTTCGACTCGCGGTGCCGCTCGGCGCCGACGCTGCACGCGTGACGCGCTGGTCCGACGAGCGCGACCAGATCCGCGCCGCGATCCTGACCGAAGGTTGGAGCGACGCCGTCGGCGCCTTCACGCAGGCATTCGGGCGCGACGAGCTCGACGCGTCGGTGTTGATGATGCCGATCGTCGGATTCCTTCCCGCCGACGATCCCCGCATGCGGGCGACGATCGAGGCGATCGCCGCGCACCTCACCGACGATCGCGGCTTCGTGTACCGCTACCTCACCGAGGACGGCCTGCCCGGCGGCGAGGGCACGTTCGGCATCTGCACGTTCTGGCTCGCCGAGTGCCTGGCCCGCGCGGGTGAGCATGAGCGGGCGGGCGTGCTCTTCGACCTGATGGCCGGCTGCGCCAACGACGTGGGCCTGCTCGCCGAGGAGGTCGATCCCGCCACGGGCGAGCTTCTGGGCAACTTTCCCCAGGCGTTCACCCACATCGGGCTCATCCACGCGGCCCTGGCCATCGAAGCCGCGAGCCCCGAGATGAGTCGTTTGGCCCGTGACGCAATGACCGATTCAGGAATATCCTGAGCTATGGCGGAGGTGGGAGTGGTCGAAGCGGTGATCCCGAGGCCGAGCTTTCGGGGCCGGCTGCACCAGATCGCGTTCGTCCTGGCCGTCCCGGCCGGGCTCCTGCTGATCTTCTCCAGCCACGGCTTCACCGCCCACATCGCCTCGACCCTGTTCGTCCTCTCGCTGCTCGCACTGTTCGGCGCCAGCGGGACGTATCACATGGCCCACTGGCCACCGGCCGTCAAGGCGCGCTTGCAGCGTCTCGACCACGCGATGATCTTCGTGCTCATCGCCGGCTCGTACACACCGGTCGCATTGCTCGCGCTCGAACCCGCGTGGGGCATCACGTTCCTGGTCCTGGCGTGGGGGATCGCCGCGGGCGGGGCGATCCTCGCCGTGTGGCACATCGACACGATCCATCGGTACGCCGCGTTCCTCTACATCGGGTTCGGCTGGCTCCTCGTCTTCGCACTTCCCGCCGTGCTCCGCGCGATGGACACCACCGAGCTCTTGCTGCTGTTCGCCGGTGGGCTCCTCTACACAGTGGGCGCGATCGGCTTGTGGCTGCGACGCCCGAACCCGAGCCCGACCATCTTCGGATACCACGAGGTATGGCACGCGATGACGCTCCTCGCGGCCGGGTGTCACTACACGCTCGTCCTGCTGCTCGTACGCGGCTAGACAAGATGCGGTGACCGCCGCCGACACCGTCACGAACGTCCGTGTCCGGCAGATCCTCCGCGACGTCCAGCAGTCGTACCGGCACCGGTTCGGGCGAGTCGTCATCGCCGCGCTCCTCGTGTTCGGCGCGACCGCGGCCATCGGCGCAGCGGTCGAGGACCTGTTGCACCGCTCCGAGACCAACGCCATCGTCTTCCTCTTTGCCTTTGCAGGCACGATGATGTCGCAGGTCGGCATCACGTTCTACGCGGGCCTGCTCGACAAGGTGGTCGGCGAGTTCGAGCTCGGCGAAGAGCCCGAGCCGGTCATGCACGTGCTGCGCACGCTTCCGTACGGCTCGTTGATCGTCGCCGACATCCTCATCACGGTGCTCACCGCGATCGGAGCCGCCGCGTTTGTGATCC
>JADGON010000328.1 GCA_017882945.1 Acidimicrobiia bacterium
CGATCGCTCGACCCGCGATGTTCTCGTCGATCGAATATGGCTGCTCCTCGGTCACGGTGATCGGGATGTCGTGGCGCGCGGCATATTCGATCGAGTCCCGCCGCGTGAAGCCCCACACGCGCACCGGCGCGAGGACGTTGAGGTCGGGTGCGAGCGCGCGCACGCTGACTTCGAACCGCACCTGGTCATTGCCCTTCCCGGTGCAGCCGTGGGCGACCGCGTCGGCACCGTGGTCTCGCGCCGCGGCCACCAGGTGACGGGCGATGACCGGCCGGGACAGCGCCGACACCAGCGGGTACTTGCCTTCGTACAGCGCGTTGGCCTTGATCGCACGGGAGATGTATTCGCGCCCGTACTCCTCGCGCGCGTCGACGACGAGCGCCTCGACGGCGCCGGCGGCGAACGCCCGCTCGCGAATGGCCTCCCAGTACGCGGCGTCGGCGTCCGGGACCTGCCCGACGTCCACGGCCATCGCGACCACCTCGGCGCCCCATTCCTCCTGGATCCAACGCACCGCGACCGACGTGTCGAGGCCGCCCGAGTACGCGAGCACCACCCGCTTGGCGTTCACTGGCTCCACCATTGCTTCCTCCTCAAACCGGGGCCACCAGTGGGCGACCGGGCAATCTGCGCGACTCAGAGACCGGCGAGCTCGGCAAGTCGCGCCGCGACCCGCCCGCCCCCGGCACCCTCCGCGCACACCACGATGATCGTGTCGTCACCCGCGACGTTGCCGAGCACATCCGGGAAGCCCGCTCGGTCGAGCGCGGAGCCGATGACGTGGGCGGAGCCCGGCGACGTCCGCAGCAGCGCGAGGTTGCCCGAGTGCGACACCTCGACGACGAACTCCCCCATCACCCGCCGAAGATGGTCCTCCGGAGGCGCCTTGTCCTTGGAGTGCTCCGGGACCGCGTACGCCATCGCACCACCCGGAATGCGCACCTTGACCGCACCCAGCTCCTCGAGGTCCCGGCTGACCGTGGCCTGGGTCGCGAGCACGCCCTCCGCCCCGAGCAGCTCGACGATCTGTGCCTGGCTCGAGATCACCTGCTCCTCGAGGAGGCGGGCGAGGCGATGCTGGCGCTGCGGCTTGCCGAGCGTCGCCATCAGCGGATGTTCCCGTGCACGTGCGCGAACAGCGCACGCGCGACGTGCATCCGGTTCTCGGCCTGCTGCCAGACCACGCTCGCCGGGCCTTCGAGCACCTCCGCGGTCACTTCCTCGCCGCGGTGAGCCGGGAGGCAGTGCAGGAAGTAAGCGTCCGGCCCGGCCAGGCCCATCAAGCGCGCGTCGACCTGCCAGCCCGCGAAGGCCTCACGGCGGACGTCTGCCTCATGCTCGTCCCCCATCGACGTCCACACGTCGGTGTAGATGGCATCGGCGCCCTTCACCGCTTCGTTCGGGTCCGCCACCAGGTCGATGATCCCGCCGAGGTTCCGGGCCCGGTCCACATCCTCGTCGTCCAGCTCGTACCCCGGTGGCGACGACAGGGTGAGCTCGAGTCCGGTGAGCGCGGCTCCGAACGCGAGCGATGCCGCAACGTTGTTGCCGTCACCCACGTACGCGAGCCTGCGGCCCTCGAGCGCGCCGAAGAGCTCCTGCAAGGTGAGCAGGTCGGCCAAGGCCTGACACGGGTGGCCCCGATCGGAGAGCAGGTTCACGACCGGGATGTCGACTGCACCGGCGATCCGATCCAGGACTCCGTGCCGGAAGACCCGCGCGGCGATCAGGCTGCAGTAGGACGCCAGCGTGCGGGCGATGTCTTCCGCGGTCTCGCGCGTATCGATCCCGACGTCGTCGGCCCGCAGGTAGACCGGGTGGCCGCCGAGCGCGACGACCGCCATCTCGCTCGACACCCGGGTGCGGGCCGACGGCTTCTCGAAGAGCAGCGCGACCCCCCGATCGGCCAGCACCGGATCGATCGCCTCCGGGCTCGCCTTGCCCGCCGCGGCCGCATCGAGCACCGCGGCCAGCTCGGCCGGGCTCAAGTCGTCGACTTCCAGGAAGTCGTGGCTCATCGGGCAAGCACCTCCTCGAGAATCGCGACCGCCGCCGCGATCTCGGCATCGCTGACGAGCAAGGAGGGTGCGACGCGCAGTGCCGTCGGCGTCACGGCATTGACGACGAGCCCATGGTCCAGACACGCGCGTGCCGTCGCACCCGCGTCCGCGTCCGGTGCGAGCTCGATTGCCAGCAGCAACCCGGCGCCGCGCACGCTGCTCACCGCGGGGATCGCCAGCACCGACTTGGTCAGCAGCTCCCCCGCCGCGGCGGCACGCCGAGGCACGTCTTCGCGCTCCATGACGTCCAGCACCGTCAGCGCGGCGCGTGCCGCCAGCGGCTGACCGCCGAACGTCGAAGCGTGATCGCCGGGTCGAAACGCCTCGGCCACCTCGCCTCGCGCCCAGCAAGCGCCGATCGGCAGGCCGTTGCCGAGCGCCTTGGCCATCGTGACCACGTCAGGACGCACGTCACCGCCGTGCTCGAAGCCGAACCATCGGCCGGTGCGGCCCAGCCCGGTCTGGACCTCGTCGATGACGAGGAGCGCCTCACGCTCGTCGCAGAGCCGGCGCACCCCCTCGAGGTACCCGGGTGGCGCCGGCTGCACGCCTCCCTCACCCTGGACCGCCTCGAGCAGGACCGCGCACACGCGTTCGTCCATCGCGGCACCGAGCGCATCGAGATCCGCGAACTCGACCTGGCGGAAGCCGGACGGCAGGGGTTGAAACGTCTCCTGCTTCTGGGGCTGGCCCGTCGCGGCGAGCGTGGTCAGCGTCCGGCCGTGAAACGAGTTGTAGGCCGAGAGCACATGGAAGCGGTCGGGTCCGCCGTTCGATTGGCCGTGCCGGCGCGCCAGCTTGATCGCGCACTCGTTGGCCTCGGCGCCGGAGTTCGCGAAGAAGACCCGTCCGGGCGTGCCGGTGGCCGAGGTCAGCAACAGGTCGAGTCGCTCCCCCAGCTGCGGCTGCACCGCGTTGTAGTACAGGTTCGAGACATGAAGCAGCGTGCCCGCCTGGTCCGCGATCGCCGCCGCCACCTCCGGGTGCGCGTGGCCGAGCGAGGTCACCGCCAGCCCGCCGAGGAAGTCGAGGTACTCCTTGCCGTCGCTGTCCCAGAGACGCGTGCCGGAGCCGCGCACGAACGCGACCGGGATGCGGCCGTACGTCTGCATCACGTGCTCGGCATCGAGCTTGACAAGCTCGTCGAGGGTCGGGCTGCCACTCATGGATGCACCATCGTGCCGATGCCTTCGCGCGTGAAGAACTCGAGCAGGAGCGCGTGCGGGATCCGCCCGTCGAGGATGTGCGCGCGGGTCACGCCGTTGCGCAACGCCTGCACGCAGGACGCGAGCTTGGGGATCATGCCCTGGTCGGCCTTCCCGGTGCGGACGAGCTCCTCGAGACCGAACGCGTCGATGCGTGAGATGAGTGTGTCCTCGTCGGGGTAGTCGCCGTACACGCCGCTGACGTCCGTGAGGTACACGAGCTTCTCCGCCTCGAGCGCCTCGGCGATCGCGCCCGCAACCGTGTCGGCATTCACGTTGTACGCCTGGCCCGCCTCGCCCATGCCGATGGTCGCGATCACCGGGATGAGCTCTTCACGCAGCAGCCGCTCGAGGATGGACGCGTCGATGTGACGGATCGTGCCGACGAAGCCGAGGCGCTCGTCGCCCTGCTCCACCTGGATCAGCCCCGCGTCCTCGCCCGAGAGCCCGACCGCGTACGACCCGTGCTGGTTCACCGACGCCACGATCTCGCGGTTGACCTTGCCGACAAGTGCCATGCGCGCGATGTCGACCGTCTCCGCGTCCGTGACGCGCAGGCCGTCGAGGAACTCCGGCTCCTTGCCGAGGCGGCGCATGAGGTCACTGATCTGGGGCCCGCCACCATGGACGACGACCGGGTTCATCCCGACGAGGCGCATGAGCACGACGTCCTGCGCGAAGAGATCGGCCAGCGCGGGATCGTCCATGGCGTGGCCGCCGTACTTGACCACCACGGTCCGACCGCTGAACTCCCGGATGTACGGGAGCGCCTCGGCCAGGATCGCCGCCTTGTCGTGCGCGGTCGCGAGCCGCTGATCCGTGCTCATGACGTGCCGCGGTTCTCGTCGATGTAGGCGTGCGAGAGGTCGGTGAAGAGCATCGTCGCCATCTCCTCACCGGAGTGGAGATCACACTCGATGTGGATCTCCGGAGACTTCATCGTGGCTTCGAGCCCGCTCGGATCGTCGGACGCGGCGATGCCCGAGCGGCACGCGACGACACCGTTGTACGCGATCTCGACCCGCTCCTGCTCGAATGCCGCGCCGCTGATCCCGAGCTCGGAGAGCACGCGGCCCCAGTAGGGGTCCTCGCCGTTGAGCGAGCACTGGACGAGCTGGGACGCGGCGACGCTCCGAGCCGCTCGCCGTGCGTCCTCGACCGACCGCGCGCCGCGTACCGTGATCCGGGCGAGCTTCGTCGCACCCTCGGCGTCGCGCGCCATCTGCTCGGCGAGCGAGCTGCAGACCTCGGTGAGCGCATCCGTGAACGCGCCGAGGCTGCGGTCATCGCCGATCGCCACGCCCGAGCGGCCGTTGGCCAGAACGAGCACGGTGTCGTTGGTGCTGGTGCACGCGTCGACGCAGAGCTGGTTGAAGGAGTCGTCGACCGCCCGGGTCAGCGCGGCGTGGAGCGGGCCACTGTCGAGCGCGGCATCCGTGGTGATGACCGCCAGCATCGTGGCCATCGAGGGCGCGAGCATCGCCGCGCCCTTGGCCATCCCACCCATCACTGCAGGAGTCCCCGCGACGATCGCGACCGCTTCCTTGCGCACCGTGTCGGTCGTGAGAATCGCGTCGGCCGCGGCGTCGGCACCGTTCAAGTCCGCGGTGAGCCGCGGGATGCCGGACTCGAGCGCGTCCATCGGCATGAAGTAGCCGATCAGGCCGGTCGAGCAGACGAGGACATCGCTGGGGTCACACCCGAGACCGGCGCCGGTGAGCGCGGCCATCCGCCTCGCGTCGGCCCGACCCTGCTCCCCGGTTGCCGCGTTGGCATTCCCGGAGCTGAGCACGACCGCAGTCGCGTGGCCGCCGGCGAGGTGCTCCCGGCTGATCTGCACCGGCGCGGCAGTCGCGCGGTTCTGCGTGAACACCCCCGCGGCCGGCACCGCGCGCCGGTCCGAGGTCGTGACGATCGCCAGATCGGGATGTCCGCCCGGCTTGATGCCACACCCCAGACCCCCCGCCTCGAACCCCGAAGCCGCTGTGACACTCATGCGAACGCTCCACTCGCACTCATGGCCACATGCCGATCGCGACAAGACCGGCGTCTTCGGGCAGGCCGAGCAGCAGGTTGGCGTTCTGGACGGCCTGGCCCGACGCGCCCTTGACCAGGTTGTCGAGCACACCGATCGCGAGGACCGAGTCCGTGCGCCCGTCGTAGCGGACGGTCACCAGACACCCGTTCCCACCGGTGGTCGCCTTGGTCGGCGGCGGGTCGTCGACGACGCTCACGAACGACTCTCCCGCGTAGAACTCGCGACACGTCTCCAGGAGCGACTCGGTGCTGAGGCCGGTGACCGCCGGACGGGCGTGACACGTCGCGTGGATGCCCCGGACCATCGGGACCAGGTGCGGTGTGAACAGCACCTGCACCGGAGCGTCGCCCACGAGGGTCAGGGCCAGCTCCATCTCCGCGGTGTGGCGGTGGGTCAGGAGGCCATAGGCACTGACGTTCTCGTCGACCTCCGAGAAGTGACTGGGGTGCTTGAGGGCGCGGCCGGCACCGGAGACGCCCGACATGGCGTCCACGACGATCCCGGTCGGTTCGACCAGTCCCCCGGCCACGAGTGGCGCGAGCGCGAGCGTCGCAGCGGTCGGGTAGCAACCCGGCGACGCCACATGATCGAGGGTCGCAATCGTGTCCCGGAACAGCTCGGGGAGACCGAACGCGAAGCGGTCGAGGAGCTCCGGGGCCGCGTGGTCCCCGCCATACCACTGGGCGTAGTCGGCGGCCGGGAGCCGGAAGTCCGCGCCGAGGTCCACGAGGTGCGGGACCGAGTCGACGAGCTGGGGCGCGAGGAGCTGGGACTCACCGTGCGGGAGCGCGAGGAACGCAAGATCGAGCTCGCCGAGTGCCACCGGATCGAATGGCGCGTACTCGAGCCCCGGGTACGCGACGCCGAGCGACGGGTAGAGCGAGCCGACCGACGTGCCCGCGTTCGAGGCCGCCGTGACGTGCACCACGTCGATGTCCGGGTGCCCGGCGAGGAGTCGGAGCAGCTCGGCGCCCGTGTAGCCCGAGCCCCCGACCACGCCTGCTTGATACGCCATACCGCATAGTATACAGAGTCGTGCATAGCCCGCCAAGCTCTTTCGGGGCGAGCTTCACCGTCACGGTCAGGTCGGGATTGCAGCCCGATGGCGCTTCGTTGACGATCCCGAGGTGGCCAGCTGCCCCGCCTGGACGCCAAGATGCGCTCCGTGGGTGAGCCAAGGAGACCGTCACCTCCGTTCGAGGGCCTGGCCGTCGGAGACCGCTGCGGCCCGCTGACGGTGGCGATCTCCCGGGCGGCGAACGAGCGCTACTGGTCTTCGGCGGGCGTGGATCACCCGGCGCTGCGAGATGGTGCGCTCTACCCACCCATCGCCGCGAACCTCACGATCCTGGCGGTGCAGACCGTCGTGGACCGCCCCCTCCTCCAGACCGCCCAGCGCATCGTCGCGCACCGCCAGGCGGACGCCGATGTCGAGCTCACCGTCACCGGCACCGTCACGGACCGCTTCGAGAAGCGGGGCCGGGAGTACGCCGTGGTGACCGCCGAGGTCACCCTCCCCGACGGCGGGCCACTGTGGACGTCCGTGGCCACGTTCTGCGAGGCCGGCCGATGAAGCGGCAGCTGGAGCTCACACCGGAGCTGCTCCGGTTGTACTCACGGCGCGGCAACTTCCACTCGGACCCGGCCGCGGCCGCCGCGCTCGGCTACGAGCACCTCGTCGCCCAGGGCATGCAGGTCGCCGGACCGGCGTACGGCTTGCTCCTCGACGCGTGGGGTGAAGCATTCCTGGCGCACGGCACGATCGAGCTGAAGTTCATCGC
>JADGON010000052.1 GCA_017882945.1 Acidimicrobiia bacterium
GACCGTCGCGTAAGCCTCCGCGTCAGTGGGCGCGGGCGAGGATGTCCGCGAACCACTCGTAGGTGCGCTTGGTCCAGAGGCTGGTCAATCCGCAGGGGATGGCCATGAAGCCGTGGGGCATCTCGGGGAGCACGAGCAGCTCGACCTCGTTGCCTGCCGCGGCCCAGCGCGCCGAGAGCATGAGTGTGTCGTCGAGCAGGTGGTCCGAGGTGCCCACGCTCATCAGCGCGGGTGCAAGGTTCGTCAGGTCCGCGAACGCGGGAGAGACCGACGGATCGCGGCGTTCGTCGTCGGTCAGACCGGGCAGGTAGCAGTCGGTGAAGAACTGGATGCCGACGGGGTCGAGGAGATCGAGCCCCGTCGTCGGCCGGACGCCGCGCTGGCTCGGCGATCGTCCCCAGTCGTAGACGCCGAACACGAGGTTGGCGCCGTCGACTCGGTCCGCAGCATGAAGCTCGTCGCGGATCCGCAACAACACGATCGCCGCCATGTACCCGCCGGCCGACTCACCACCGAGCATCAGCCGGCTCGAACCGAACTCGCGCTCGCCGTTCTCCAGCAACCAGTCGGCGACCGCGACGCCGTCGTCCGGGCCGGCGGGATGCGGGTGCTCGGGGGCGAGCCGGTAGTCGGCCGACACCACGGCCACGTCGAACCGGTCACGGAGATCGACGTTCGAGGAGTCGCTCATCTCGGGTGCGCCGATCATCATCCCGCCACCGTGGAAGTGCAGGTAGATCGCAGTCGCGGGACCGTCGGGGGTGAACACCCGGCACGGTACGCCGGCGATGTCACGCACCACCGCGTCGGGCGACGGGAGGTACGCGAGCTCCATCGCCGTGCGGGCCCGGGCCACCTGCTCGTCGCGTGTCAACGTGACTGCCGGCGCGGACTGATCGCTCGCGCCCATCATCGCCATGATCGGCGGAAGCGACTCGTCGACCGCGGCCCGGGCCTCGGCCCGCATCGCCTCGACCTCATCGGTCCACAGCTTCATCGGCCCCCCGGTCCTTCGGTCTAGAGCGTGTCGTGGGCGCGGTGGTCGTCGAGGCGGTCAGCCGGCCACTGTCCCGAATCGATCTCGTCGTAGGTCCAGTCCGGCTGCTTCGCCGCCTGGCGTTCGTCGAGCACGGCCCGGCCGTCAGCCAGCTCGTGGATCGCCGCGATCAGCGTCGGAGCCGATGGCGCGCCGGTCTTGTCCCGATGCTGTGCGACCTCATCGTCGAAGAGCTCCAAGATGCTGCCGATCACGGCTTGCTGTTGGTACGGCAAGTTGCAGCGTGCGCCTTCCGCGACGGTGGCGAGCGACGCGTCGAGCAGTTCGAGGTCATGTGGCTCCGCCTTGGACGCGCAGAGCTTGGCCAGGGCTCCCGCGATCGCCAGTCCGTCGCCCTTGCAGGCAGCGCACTGGCCGCAGGACTCGACCCCGAGGAAGTGCGCGACACCGGCGGCGACGGCCGTGAAGTCGGTCTGGTCGTCGAACACGATGAAACCGGCGCAACCGAGCCCGGAACCGATGGCCTGCATGCCCTCGTAGGTGAGCGGCACGTCGAGCTGGTCCCCGGGGATGAGCGGGTTCGCGACGCCTGACATGACCGCGGCGACCTCCCGGCCCGGCGCGACGCCATTGCCGACCGAGTCGATGAGCTCACGCAACGTGGTGCCCATCGCCACTTCTGCAACGCCCGCGCGTTGCGTGTCCCCGCTCACGGTGCACACGATCGTCCCCGGCGACTCGGCGGTTCCGACCGAGCGGAACCAGTCCCCACCCTTCGCGAGCACGCCCGGCACGTTGGCGAACGTCTCGACGTTGCTCGCGAGCGTCGGTGCCGCGACGTGGTCGACGCCCGCCATCTCGACGTGCGCGGCCGACGCGCTGTTCGCCGTCACGTCGGATGGGTACTCGACGACTTCCTCGACCCCTCGACGGTAGGGCGGCGCGATCCGCGGGAAGGGGTAGCGGCCGTCGATCGTCTCGAGCAGCGCGGTCTCCTCCCCGTACAGGTATTCGCTCGGACCGGCGAAGACGCGCACGTCCACGGCGCCGAGCCAGCCCGCCGCGCGCATCTCGGCGATCGCGCCCTCGAGCCGGGCGATGCTCTTGGTCTCGGTGCGCTTGCAGCCCACGATGATCTCGCTCGCGTCCACGACGTGCGCACCGATGAGCGCGCCCTCGAGCACGTGGTACGGGTTGGCTCGGAGGATGGCGCGGTCCTTGAAGGAGCCCGGCTCCCCCTCCGCCGCGTTCACGACGATGCTCGCCTGGGCTTCGAACGCTTCGTTCGCCATGACGGCCCGCCACTTGCGCGACAGCGGGAACCCGGCTCCTCCCCGGCCGCGCAGGCCGGCGGCGTCGAGGCGGTCCAGAACCTCATCGGGGGTCGCCGACCGGGCTGCGCGAAGGCCCTCGCCTCCGCCGCCGGCGATGTAGTCGTCGAGGGTCTCGATCGGTGCGGTGGACAGGATTCGATCTTGTGGCTCCATGCCCGCCAGTGTTTCACGCCCTCGTTTTCCGAAACGAGATCTCCGCCCGTACCGTCAGGCAGAATGAGCCCATGGACGACTTGACTCCCGAACGACCGCGCGATGCCGGCGTACCCGAAGAGGTGCCCGAGGAGCTCGGCGCCATCGAAGGCGCCTTCACCCTCGCCAACGAGGCCCGGGAGCGGCTGCGCGGGGACGGATTCACCGACGACCAGATCGACAAGTGGGCCGAGTCGTTCATCACCGAGGTCGGCGCCGGTGAGGTCGACGACTTCGTCGATTGGATCGCTCGCATGGAGCGTTGACCTCAGGGTCGTGATGCCGCGGCGTCGCGGCAGCTCCCACGCGTGACGCGCACGGATACCGCAGTCGCGCCGGGCCGATTCCGCAAGGTGACCGCGGGTGCGCAGGGACGGGAGGTCACGTCGGCTCCAACGGCGGTGACCGCGTAGCCGGACGGGTAGCGGAGCTTCGGCACGGTCACCACCGTCTGGAAGATGCGAGAGGCGCGCCGGCCGTCGGGGAGCGTCGTGCTGAAGTCGAGATCCATGGTGGCGGTCGTCGAGTCGAACGCGAGATGGCTCGGCGTGCCGTTGATCACGGTCGGGTACGGACGGGCCAGAGCACCGAGCGCGGACACGTCGAGGTTGGGGGGGACCAGCGGGAGCTTGCTGTCGGTGACGATGTGGCCGTTGTACGACCAGTACAGCCACGGGAGCAGCCGGGCGTCGTACTGATCCTCCAACTGGTTCAGCGTCGCCGGGTCGTTCGAGTTGCCCCACTCGGTCGCGAGAACGGGCGCTCCATCGCGCGTGGCGGCGGCAACACTGCGGTCCATCACCGACGCGTTCGAAGCAGTGTCCAAGGCGTAGACGTGGGTCGAGAGGGCGTTGGACGAAGCCCCTCCCGGCAGTGAGGTGTCGCCGCCTCCGAAGTTGAAGAGCACGAACGGCTCCACGAACACCGGGCGGAAACGATCGACCGAACGGACCGCGGTGGTCATGCGCGCGTAGAACGGGGCGAGCAGCTGGTGTTCGAGGTCCGGACAGCCGGTCAGGCAGCTCGACCAGGTGGTGCCGGGCCACGGCTCGTTCATTGCTTCGTAGCCGATCACGTTCGGGCTCACGACGAAGCGCTGCGCGACGGCGCGCATCCCCTCCGCGTAGTGCGTTTGGAGCGGGACCCCGTCAGGTCCGGGCTGGTTCGCCCAGAAGTTGTCGAACGCGTGCTGAATCGCCGGGTTCTGGATGTAGTACGTCGGGAACGGCACATCGGGATTGGGCACTCCATCGGTGAGCGTCGCCCACGCGGGCATGCCGTTGCCATGGGTGGCCGGTCCGTAGCCATCCTGATGGAAGTCGAGCAGCACGGAGATGCCGTGGCGTCCGAGGACGCGCACCGTCTCGGCGATCGAATCCAGGTACTGACGGTCGATCTGGCCGGGCGTCGGCATCAGGAACCCGAACACCACGCCGAGCCGGATCGTGTTGAACCCGTTGGCCTCGAGCAGCGCGGCGTCGTCATCGTCGAAGCCGTCGGCGGCGGGCGTGTACGGCGCCACCTTCTCGACGAAGTTCATGCCGCGCAACATCACGACACGTCCGGTCGCGTCCGTGAACCACCGACCTTGATGCGCCAGCGGTGGCACCGGACGGTCCGCGATCGGACCCAGCCCGCTGCCCCTCGCGCAACCGGCGAGGACGACGAGCACCAACCCCGCGATCACGATGCGGCACACGGCCCGGCGCGCATTCACGATCGGCAGTATGCCCGGCTCGTCCCTCGAGGAGAAATCCTTGCCCGCCCGTTACCCACCGGTAATGACGAGCGCGAAACAGTCGCGCGTGGGTGCACGAAACATTCGTGCGCTTCGATGTAACCAGGCCGGGCCTTGCGGAGTCGGAAACCTTCGGCCGCTCCGGGAGCTCACATGACGGACACATCACAGATGCAAGGGGAACGGATGCACGTTCCCGAACGACTCGTCGTCGCACCCTCGGCGGGTGTGTTCCGCCGCCTGGCCGCCGAGCCGAGCACCGCGGACGGCAACGTCGTCACCCCGGGCCAGTCGATCGGCGTCATCGAGCTCTCCGGCACGAGCACCCCGGTGCTCAGCCCGTTCGCCGGATCGCTGATGGGCATGCTCGCCGAGTCCGGTGAGCGGCTCCGGGCGGGGCAGCCAGTCGCCTGGCTGCGGATCACGTGATGCCCACTCCGGAATGCCTGTGACGTTGGCCCGCTCCTATCGCTCCGTGACTCCGATCATGGACGGCCGGAGTGACAGCGCCACCGCACGCGTGGTCGAGCACAACGGGCGATCGATCATCGAGCTGCGCGTCGAGGGCGGCAAGCACCACGGCGCGGTCGGTGAGGCCGGCGCCGAGACGATGGAGCGAGCGATTCGCCTCGCAACCGAGCTCGGGATCCCGTTCGTCGCGTGGCTGGACACCACGGGGGCCGACGTCGGCGAGGGCGTCAGCTCGCTGCACGGCTGGGGCCGTTGCGCCCGCGCGCTGGTCGAGGCTTCGGGTGTCGTTCCGACCATCATCATCGTGACGGGCGCGTGCGTGTCCGGCCCGGCACTGTGCCTCGGACTCGTCGATCAGGTGATCATGACCGCCGACGCGTTCGCCTACGTGAGCGGACCGGACGCGGTGGCCGAGCTCACCGGCGTGACGCTCGACCACCACGCGCTCGGCGGAGCAGCGATGCACGGCCAGGACAGTGGTGTCGCGTCCTTCGTCGTCGATGACGAGGACGATGCCCACGACGCGCTCGCCGCGCTCCTCGAGTACCTGCCGTCGAACCACCTCGACGACGCCCCGCCGTGGCCGAGCGCCGATGTCGTCGATCGCGACTGCACCGAGGCGGTTCGGGCCGTCCCCGACTCCCCGGTTGCGGCCTACGACGTGCGCACCGTGGTGCAGGACGTCATCGACTCCGAGTCGCTGCTCGAGCTCCGCCCCGGCCACGCACCGAGCATCGTGATCGGGCTCGGGCACCTCGACGGCCGGACCATCGGCGTCGTCGCCAACCAACCGTCTGCCCGGGCCGGCGCGCTCGACATCGACGCGTCCCGGAAGGCCGCGCGGTTCGTGCAATGGTGCGACGCGTTCAACCTTCCCATCGTGACCTTCGTCGACACGCCCGGGTTCGAGCCCGGCAAAGATCTCGAATGGCGGGGCATGATCCGCCATGGCGCACAGCTGGTGCACGCGTACGCGGCGGCCACGGTTCCGCGCCTGTGCGTGGTGCTCCGCAAGGCCTACGGCGGCGCGTACATCGTGATGGACTCCAGGCAGCTCGGCAACGACTACTGCGTCGCGTGGCCCGGAGCCCAGATCGCGGTGATGGGAGGATCGGGCGCGGTCCAGATCCTGCACAGCCGGCGCCTCGCGGCGATCGAGGACCCGGATGAGCGAGCCGAGGAGCAGGACCGGTTGCTCGACGAGTACGACACGCGATTCGGCAACCCCTTCTCGGCCGCAGAGCGCGGCTACGTCGACGCCGTCATCGATCCGCGCGACACGCGACGCGTCCTCGCCACCGCGCTCGACCACTTCGCGACCAAGCGAGAGGTCGCGGTGTCGCGACGCCACTCGAACACCCCGCTGTAGCGGTTCAGCGCTGCGGCGGGTTGGCGAGTGCGTGCTGCTTGAAGAACGACAGGATCATGTCGCTCGCGTCGATCTCGGTGTTGGCGAGCGAGATGGTGTCGGCGAAGTCCTCGGGGGTGAGCCCGAGCGCGACCATCAGCGGGAAGGGTTGCCCGGTCGTCTTGCCCGAGAAGTAGTCGATGAGCTGCTGGCGCCCGAGACCGAGCGGGTGGCCGGGCCAGGTGTGACCGTTGTGATGCACGCGGTACAGCACGACGGGTGCCTTGCAGCCGGAGTACGCCAGCCGCTCGACCGTCGGCTTGTACTGCTTCTCGGTCGGAGCACCGACACAGGCGTCACGCTTGGCCCAGCCGGCGCCCCACTTCTCGAACGGGACCTGACCCGATCGTCCCCCACCGCCGTACGGCAGCAGGTGGTCCTCGACGCCGTGGAACGACATCACGGGAACCGGTCGGGAGGGCGTGCACGGCACCTTCGGCAGGTAGGCCGAGACCGGCGCCGCGGCGGCGATCCGATCCGACATGTTGCACGCGAGCAGATCAGTCATCGCGCCGCCGTAGGACAGACCCGTCGCGTACACGCGGGTCTGGTCGACGCAGGCGTGTTGCTCCAGGTTGTTCAAGATCGCAGTGACGTACGGGATCTCACCGTTCCCCTTCAGGTCCCAGGCCGCGCCGAGCGAACCCAGCGTGCCACCCGCCTGCGGGTACACGACGATGAAGTTGTCCTTGTCGCTTCTCGTTTCGAAGCCGTCGGTGCTCCGCTGCTGGTCCGCGTTCGAACCGAGGCCGTGGAACGACAGGACGACCGGCACGGCGGACTTCCCGTCCCAGCGAGCAGGGAGGTGCACGAGCGCGTAGCGAGGCGTGCCGCCGACGGTCAGATCGATGCGCTGGAGATCGCGCTGCGTCGCCACCGCGCAGCGCGGCACGGTCGTCGTGGAGGACGCAGCTGGAGCGGCGGCGTGGCTGGTGCCACTGCTCGAGCACGCGCACAAAACGCCGGCGAGGGTCAGCAGCGCCACCATTCGTCGCATTTCGGTCACCCTAGAGCCGCCGACCGGGGCTTCGCTCGGTCATGATGCACCGATGCCCAAGCGAGACGAGCAAGCAGTGATGCCCGGAGCGGAGCCGGTCTCCATCGGCGGTGGCCCGAACGGCGTGCTGGTGGTGCACGGCTTCTCCGGCACCCCGCAATCGATGCTCGGCCTGGCCCAAGCGTTCGGATCGGCCGGCTTCGCCGTCGAGCTCCCCCGGCTTCCGGGGCACGGCACGTCCGTCGACGACCTCGCCACCACGACCTTCGGGGACTGGTCGGAGGCCGTCGAACGTGCCTACGAGGAGCTCGCGGCGCGCTGCCAACGCGTGGTCGTGGCCGGACTCTCGATGGGTGCCACGCTCGCGGCCGGGCTCGCGGTGCGCCATCCCGAGATCGCCGGACTCGTCGTGATCAACGGCGCCTTCGCTCCGCTCGGCCCTGCAGTGCGCGATGGTCTCGAGCAAGCGATCGCGGCCGGCGTCGCGCGCATCCCGGGGCCGGGCAACGACGTCGCCGACCCGAACGAGACGGAGCTCGCCTACGCCGAGGTCCCTCCCCCGGCACTGCTCTCGCTCCTCCTCGCGCTCGACGTGCTTCAGGAGGAGCTCTCGTCGATCCGCTGCCCGGCGCTCGTCATCACGAGCGACCAGGATCACGTCGTTCCTCCTGCGTCGAGCGAGCACTTCGCGGCAAGCATCGGTGGACCCGTCGAGCAGATGCGCCTCGTTCGGAGCTTCCACGTGGCGACGCTCGACTACGAACGAGCCGACCTCGAAGCGCGCGCGGTGGCGTTCGCGACGCGCGTGACCGGAGATCGCTGAGCCCACCGAGCCGGCTACCGCGCGAGCACCCGGATCGTGCGGAGCCGGTGAGGCTCGACGGTGAGCGTGACAGCCCCGTCGGCGACCGGGAGTGAGCTGTCGTCGGTTGCCGTCTCGTCGAGGTTGGCGTCGGACACGTCGGTGACGGGGAGGCCGAAGCGCAGGGTGGCGCGGCTCGGGGTGTCGGCGGGATTCAGGATGCGCACGATGTACCCGTTTCCATCCTCCGCGGGCTTGAGCGCAGAGAGCACGACTGGTCCGTCCAACCCGAAGAGCGGCGTGCCGGGCGGCACCAGCGGGTGTTCGCCCGTCGGTACGGCTCGGAGGCCGAGCTCCGTGCTCCGGACCACCGCGGGGTCCGTCTCGCCGGCGAAGAGCGAGAATTGGGCCGTCAACGGCCCGGGACACTGGGCCCGCGGCGTTGCGAGCCCGGGACCCGCGGGGACCGGTCGCGACCGCAGGTCCATGCGGGCGAGGTTCCCGACCGCGCGGAGCAGCGTCACCGCGATCGTCCCGGACGGCGTGACCTCGGCTTCGGTGAGCCCGGGCGCGGCCACGGTGAGGCCGTGCGCGGACACCCAGCCCTGCTGAGGAAAGGTCGTGGGCGCCCGATGTTGCCAACCGTGATCGTCGGGCGGTTCCGTCGTGCGCCGCGCGGTATCGAACGTCGTCGCGGCACGGAACTTCACGACGGGCGCGCCCGTGGGAAAGAGGATCCGGAGCCGGTGGTCGCGGACGCCGTTGTCGAACCGCACGGTGAGATCCACCCGGTCGACGCCGGGCGAGAGGCGCGCCGTGGTCACGAGCGAGCACGCGACGGTGGCGTCGGCGCGCGAACGTCGATCGGCTGCGAGCTCCATCGGCAGATCGAAGGTCCGCGTGACGACGAGCTCGGCCACACCCGTCGGCGCCCTCCGGCGGACGACGTCGACCCGCGACGCGAGCGTGATCGGAGCATCGTCGGGCAGCCCGTCGAAGTCGTAGGTGTCCCCGCAATCAGCAAGGTCTTCGACCCCGACCAGGTGCTCCCAGCGATGCGCGCCCAGCTGCACCGAAAGCGTGCCGTCGTCGTTGGCTCCGACCGTGGCGTCCCCCACGGTGATCGTGGGACCTTCGTCGACGACGTCGGGCGCGGCGCCGGCTGGGGCGAGGTGCACGCGGCGCCATCCGAAGGCAGGGATCTCGTCGACGACGAACTCCAGATCCCACGGGTCGATCTCGGGAAGCAGCCGGAATCGGCTCGTGTCCTCCGACGGCACCACACGCGCGGGTCGGCCGTCGACGGTGAAGCCTTGCCGCATCAGGCTCGCGACCGCGAGCGGGTGGATGTCGGCGTTGTCGTCGGTGACCAGAAACGTCGGCACGCCGTCGAGCGGGAAGCGGACGACGTCCGTCCGGGGGAAGGGCGACGGGTTGAAGACTGCAAGGTCGATCTCGTCGGTCCACGGCATCCGCCGGTCCGTCGGCAGGCCGGCGATCCGCTCCAGCAGCCGGGCGGTCGTCTCGCGCGCGAGCTCGATCGCGTTCGCGTAGCGCGGTTCCATCTGGAGATGCACCGCGTCAGCCGAGCACCCGCCGATGGAATCGTGCGCCTGATTGACGAGAAGCTCGCGCCAGGCGACTCGCAGCGCAGGTTGCTCGTCCGGGAGGCCGAGCGCGCGACCGAAGGCCGCCCACGGCTCGGCCCAGCCGACGAGCGCGGCCTCGGTGGCGCGGTCGGCGAGCTTGAGGTGCATTCGAGATGACCAGACGCCAGGCAGCAGGTTCGCGACGCGACCGCCGACGAGCTCACCACGGTGCTCGCCCGGACCGGCTTCGAGCCCGTCGACGAAGTCGTCGAACAAGCCGCGGCGCACCGTCCAACCGGTTGCCTCCGCCAACGCCGCGGCGACCAGCGCGGTGTGCGGATCCGGTGGCGCGTGGTCGACGCCGTTCATCAACAGGATCCGCTCACCACCGGCTTTGGCCAGCCCATTCCCGACGCGGGTGAGCCGCGCGACGGCTTCGTCGATGTCGGTCGGGAGGAACGCCGCGCCGAAGTACCCCGCGCCGAGGTGGTGGGCCCGAATCGACGTGCCGTCCGCGCCGATCCAGCGGTAGGTCGCCGGCAGCTGGTCGATCTCGTTGCCGTTGCCGCGCCAGTACACGAATCCATCCAGCCCGAACCCGGCGAAGAGCTGCGGGAACTGCGCGGGATGACCGAACGAGTCCGGCGTGTAGGCCACTCGGGACACCGGACCGAACGCACTCGCGACCCGTCGTCCCGCGAGCAGGTTCCGGACGTGGCTCTCCCCGGACGGGAGCAGGGAATCGGGCTGCACGTACCAAGGACCGATCCCGACGCGTCCGGTCCGGCACGCAGCTTCGAGGTCGCCGCGACGGTCAGGCCTGATCTCGAGGTAGTCCTCCAGGACGACGGCCTGGCCGTCGAGCGCGAATCGCCAGCCCCCGTCCTGATCGAGCAGCTCGAGCACCCGATCGATCGTGTCCACCAACCGCGCCCGGAACGCTTGGAACGTCCGGTACCACTCGCGATCCCAGTGCGTGTGCGACACCATGACGCAGTCCATCGACGCAGCCTCTCAGAATCGAACTTGGATGTGCCGAAGGGGACCTATGGGATGGGGACCGGGCTGATCGTCACCGGAATGCCGTTGACCGCGGCGTTGCCCGAGATCACGTCGACGAAGGTGCCGGGCGCGAGCACGTTGGTGTTGACGCCCGCGTGATCGTTGGCGACCGAGAGACGGGTCCCGGGCAGGTTGTGGCCCCAGCCGTGCGGGAGCGAGACCACGCCCGGACGGATGTCGTCGGTGACTTCGGCAGGAACGTCGACGGTTCCAGCATCGGACGTGACGCGCGTGAGCGCGCCGTCGCGCACACCATGACGCGCCGCGTCGTCGGGATGCACCGTGAGGGTGCAGCGGTCCTTCCCTTTCACCAGGACGTTGACGTTGTGCATCCATGAGTTGTTCGAGCGGAGGTGGCGCCGGCTGACGAGCACGAGGTCGTCAGCGGGACGATCGAGCCGCGCCGCGAGGCGGGGCAGGTCGTCGGTGATGTAGCGCGGGGCGAGGCGGACCTTGCCCTCCGCGGTGGTCAGGACTTCGGCGAGGCACGGCTCGTTCGGACCGAGAGCGATGCCGTGCGGCTCGGCCTTCAACCGGTCCAGGTTGAGCCCGCCGGGCTGCTCGCCGTAGCGGTCGCCGAACGGTCCGGTGCGGAGCGTGAGGTCGAGCATGCGCTCCGGGCCGCCGTGGTCGTAGTGCTCGCGGATCGTCGGCCCGTCGAAGCCTCTCGTGCCGGCGAGCACGTCGAAGAATCCGTCGTCGATGGCCGCAACGTCGACCTCCGCCGCGTTCTCCCCGAGACACGCGCCGGCGAGCCGGATCAGGATCTCCCACTCGTGGGGCCTGCCGTCCTCGGGCGGGAAGATCGCGGGCGAGAAGTTGGCCGCGCTGCCGACCGCGAAGTTCCAGATGAGGTCGTCGTGGTGGGGCTGCTCCAGCGGAGAGAGGCCGGGGAGGATGACGTCGGCGTGTCGAGTGGTCTCATTCAGCCAGTTGTCGACGCTGATCATGCAGTCGAGCCCGGAGAGTGCCGCGTCGAGGCGGTCGCCGCCGGGTGTGGAGAGGACCGGGTTCCCGGCGACGGTGAACAGCGCTCGGATCTGGCCCGCGCCCGGAGTCGCGATCTCCTCGGCAAGGCACGAGACCGGCACGTGCCCCAGCACCTCGGGGGCACCCCGCACGCGGGTCTTCCATCGTCCGAAGTTCTCCGCGCCGCCCTCGAGTCCCGGCATCGGGAGATCGGTGACCGACCACACCGCAGGACGCGGGAACATGAGTCCGCCGACCGTGTCGAGATGACCGGTGAGCGCGTTCACGACGTCGACGAGCCAGCTCGCGAGCGTGCCGAACTCCTGGTTGCACAAGCCGATGCGGCCGTAGACCACGGCCCGTTCGGTGGTGGCGAGATCACGGGCGAGCGCGCGGATGCGATCGGCACTGATGCCGGTCACCGGTGCGACGCGCTCGGGCGTCCATGCGGCGACGAGCTCCTCGATCCGGTCGACGCCGTCGAGGAGATCGGCGATGTGTCCGAGCCGCACGAGCCCGTCGGCGACGACGACGTTCGCGATCGCGAGAAGCAGCGCGGCGTCGGTGCCCGGCGTGATCGGCATCCACTCGTCGGCGCGCGCCGCGGTGCCGGTGCGGCGCGGATCGACGACGACCACCTTGCCACCTCGAGCGCGGATGGCGTCGATCTCCCCCATGACGTCGGGGCACGCGAGCAGTGAGCCCTGCGAGGCATGCGGGTTCGCGCCCATGACGACGAGCAGGTCGGTGCGCTGGATGTCCGGCACGGGGATCTTCCACATGCCGCCGTACATGAGATGCGAGCTCACGTTCTTCGGCCACTGGTCGACCGTCCCGGCGGAGTAGATCATCGGGATGCCCGACATGCCGATCAGGATCCCGATGTACCGCCCGAGGCTGAAGTTGTGCGCGAGCGGGTTGCCCACGTACGCGGTGACGGCCTCGATGCCATGCTCTTCGATGACCGGCGCGAGCAGATCGGAGCAGCGGCGGAACGCCTCGTCCCAGCTCACCTCACGCCAGGTGTCACCCTCACGCACGATCGGCTGCCGGAGCCGATCGGGATCGTGGTGCAGGTGGCCGAGCGTCGTGCCCTTGGGACAGAGATGCCCCTTGCTCCACGCGTCGTCCCGATCCGCCCGGATCAACCCGACCCGGTCGCCCTCGACGTGGATCTCGAGCCCGCACATCGCCTCGCACAGCGGACAGGTCCGAAGGTGAACGGCCCGCTCACTCGTCACCGGAGTCATGCGGGCCACGATACGGGACGCGCCGATGGTGGCTCGCGGGAGTCACGGTCGCGACGCGCGTCACCCCGGGCCGGCCGGTTACTTCGGACTGACCGCGAGGACGGAGTAGCTGCCGTCGACGCGCGCGGTGATGCGGAACCCGCCGGAGACGCGCCGGGCACCCACCGATGAGAGGTGCTGACCGGAGACGCGGGGGCGGCGAGCGCCCGGGTACCAGATCTCGAGGCTTCCGGACCGCGTCGCACGTCCCGACAACCGGAGGTTGCCTTTGCAACCGCTCTGGAGCGCGGTCAGCCGCCCGGGCGACGCCCGGGGGTACGGCCGCCAGACGCATGCCCATTGTGGGACGACGCCGCCGTTGTGGTCGCCCGGACATTCGTTGCGCTGGAAGTGGATCAGCGTCCGGTCGGGAGTCCCGCCGGGGTGGCCGATCGAATGAGGATCGCCGCAGGCCTGGCGCCACTGCCACCACGTGTCCCCCGAAGTGAGCAGCGAGTCCTCCTTCGCGGCGTAGCGCGCGAGCTTTGGTGCATTCGCGGACGGATCGCCGAACCAGCCGTACTCCCCCACCCACATCGGGCTGCGATAGCCCTTCGCCACCGACGCGTAGTAGTCGAACAGTCCCTCGATCGGAATGTTGCCGATCGATTCGCCGTAGTGGTGAGGCGCGAACACGATGTTCTTGTCGGCCGTGAACGTCGACGCGACGGGTACCCCGTAGATCGTCGGCTCGAAGAAGACGATGTGCGCGAACGCTGCCGGGCCCCTCTCGGCCTTCCGGATCGCGGCGATCGACCTTCGGTAGTAGGTGGCGAGCACCACCTTGACCTGCTCGCCGTCGTTGTGACCGTGGTTCGGCTCGTTGAGCAGGTCGTATCCGGCGACCGCCGGATCCCGGCGGAGCTCGTGGGCGATCCTCCCCCAGACTGCGGCGAGGTGATCCATGATGCCGTTGCGGTTGGCGTAGAAGCTGTCCCACGCGGCGATCACGGCGTCCGACGCCTCGCGCATGCCTGCGGAGCACGTGCCTGCGCCATCGGTCAGTGTCGCCCACTTCGGTGCGCCATCCCATCCGATGGCCGGGTCGCGACCGTCGGGGCAGACGACCCCCGGCGGTGACGCGATGTACTTCCCCCACGCGTCCTGATGCATGTCGATCACCGAGTAGATCCCGCGTGCACTCGCCGCGTCGACCGCGCGATGGATCTGCCGGAGGTACCCGTCGTCGATCCGGCCCGGCGTGGGCTCGAGCTTCGACCAGCTCACGAGGAGGCGCACGACATCGAACCCGTGGCGCGCCATCTCGTCCCAGTCGCGCCCCCCGACCTTGACGACGGGTGGGAGCTTCGGGTTGTCCTGGTAGTAGTCACCGAGCGAGTTCAGGTTGACGCCGCGCAGGATCACCTGGCGACCATCGGCGTCGACGATCGCGGGCGCGTCGCCCCGGGTCGCGTGCAGGGCCGGGAGCTTCGTCGCAGAAACCGGCGATGAGCCCGACGCGCCGGCCGCCGACGGGCCCACTCCGACGCACGCGCCGACCGTGCCGACGGTGACGACCATCGCCAGCACCTGACGCAACCGCTTCCACACGAGCAAGGGGACTCCTGACCACGCCGCGGCCGCGGCCCCTCACCCGCGCGGCCGCGAGCACCGACGCTACCGAAGCGTCACGCCAGCTTGCTCGAGCGGACGCCGGGCAGCGCGCTTCGCTTCATCCGGAGGAGCGTCTGCTCGGCGGCGTTGCTCGCCAGGGCGATCGCCCGGTCGTAGGCGCGAGCGGCATCTTCGTCGCGCCCGAGCCGAGCAAGCAGATCGGCTCGGACGGCGTGGAAGAGGTGGTAGCCGTCGAGGTCGAGCGGGTCGACGATCGCGAGGGCCGGCTGGGGTCCATCGAGCTCGGCGAGGGCGACCGCTCGGTTGAGCGCGACGACCGGGCTCGGTGCCATCGCGAGCAGCTGGTCGTAGAGCTGGACGATCTGGCTCCAGTCGGTGTCCTCGGCCGTCTCGGCGTCGCTGTGCACCGCGTTGATCGCGGCTTGGATCTGGTACGGGCCCGGCTGGTTGCGCAGGAGGCAACGCCGGACGATTGCCTGGCCCTCGACGATCAGGTCCCGGTCCCAGCTGGTGCGGTCCTGGTCCGGAAGCAGCACCATGGTTCCGTCCGGTGCCGATCGCGCGTCACGTCGCGACTCGGTCAGCAGCAACAACGCGAGCAGGCCGAGCACCTCGACCTCATCGGGCATCAGGTCCGCGAGGATGCGTGCGAGCCGGATCGCCTCGGCACACAGGTCGGCGCGGATCAGCTCGTCGCCTTCCGAAGCGGTGTAGCCCTCGTTGAAGATGAGATAGATGACCGCGAGCACGGGTTGCAGGCGGTTTGGCAGCTCTGCGTCTCTCGGCACCCGATACGGGATCTTGGCGTCGCGGATCTTCTGCTTCGCGCGCACGAGTCGCTTCGCCATCGTCGGCTCGGGGACCAGGAAGGCCCGGGCGATGTACGGCGTCTCGAGCCCGCCGAGCAACCGCAGGGTCAGTGCGATCTGAGCGCTCGTGGCGAGCGCCGGGTGGCAACAGGTGAAGATGAGTCGCAACCGGTCGTCGCTCACGTCGCCCTCCCGCTCGGGCGGTTCGGAGCGTTCATGGAGCAGCGCGGCTTGGGCGTGGCGGTCATGGCGAGAAGCCTCGCGGCGGAGTCGATCGATGGCGCGGTGGCGGGCGGTGGTGGTGAGCCAGCCGCCGGGGTTCGGCGGCACTCCGGTGACCGGCCACCGCCCGGTCGCAACCGCGAACGCCTCCTGGACCATCTCTTCGGCGATGTCGATGTCACCGAAGAGACGGACCAGGGTGGCGACGACCCGACCGGACTCTTCTCGGAAGATCCGGTCGAGCTCGATGGTGTCGATGGACGGCACCGGCACTAGCTCGCGGGCTCGTCCTGGAAGGGACGCACCTCGACCGGGCCCATGCACGCAGCAGAACCCTTGGCTGCCCATTCGAGCGCGGCGTCGAGATCGGGCGCCGAGATGATCCAGAACCCGCCGAGGTGTTCCTTGCTCTCGGCGAACGGACCGTCGGTCGTGATCGTGTCGCCGCCCTCGACCCGTACGACGGTCGCGATCTCCGGTGGCTGCAGCCCTCCGCCGAAGACCCAGGCACCTGCGGACTGAAGCTCCTGGTTGAACTGGTCGACCTGGTCGAAGGCCTTCTGCATGTCCTCGGGCGCGGGCGGCATGGCGTCGGGGCTGTGGTGCACGGCGAGCAGATACTGCGTCATGTCGATGGTCCTTTCAGGGTTGGTGGGCAGAGTGTCAGTCGGAGAGACCGGATGCGAGTGCCGGGATGACGGCGGTCGCTGCGCCGGCCCCGGTGCCGACTCTCACCCCTGGCTACGAACGGCCAACCCCCCGGAGGACACCCACCGCAGGAATTCTTCTGCGGGCGCTACCGCAGCGCGGCCAGCCGGCCGAGCGCGCCCTCGGCCCGC
>JADGON010000329.1 GCA_017882945.1 Acidimicrobiia bacterium
ACCACGAGCCGGGCGTCGGGGCGCTTCAGGTCGGCCAGCGCCAGGGCAGCGTCGATCGACTCCTGCCGGGCTGCCTCCACGAACGCACAGGTGTTGACCACGATGAGGTCGGCGTCCTCGGCCTGGTCCGCGGGCGTGAGCCCGTCGGCGAGGAGCGAGGCGACGACCTTGTCGGAGTCGACGGCGTTCTTCGGGCAGCCCAAGGTCTCGACGAAGAACCGGGGGGCCACGGACGAATCCTACTGGGCGCCCTCCATAGACTCCCGCCCGTGATCAACGGCCTTGTCGAGCCCGGCTTCGAAGGCGTGGCCGATGCACTGCGCGCCAACCTCGAACGGCGGGGTGATGTGGGCGCGGCGTGCTGCGTCTACGTCGACGGACGGCCGGTCGTGGACATCTGGGCGGGCATCGCCGACGTCGCGACGAACCGGCCGTGGACGGAAGACACCATCGTCCTCGTCTTCTCCACCACGAAGGGGGCAACCGCGATCTGCGCCAATCTCCTCATCGAGCGCGGCCTGCTCGATCCGGAGATGCCGGTCGCCGAGGTGTGGCCCGAGTTCGCGGCGAACGGCAAGGAAGCGATCCCGCTGCGCGCGGTGCTCTCACATCGTGCCGGCCTGCCGGTGGTCGACGGTGCCTTCACGCTCGAGACGGCCCTCGCGTGGGACCCGGTCGTGGAACAGCTCGCGAGCCAAGCGCCGCGCTGGGACTGGCACGAGCCCGCGCCCGGGTACCACGTCCGTTCCTACGGCTGGATCATCGGAGAGATCGTGCGCCGCGTGACCGGACGCACGCTCGGGCAGTTCTTCGCCGAAGAGATTGCCGGGCCGCTCGCGCTCGACTGGTGGATCGGGCTGCCGGAGGACGAAGAGCCGCGCGTCGCGACGCTCTTGCCCCCGCCGCCGCCCGATGATCCGGAGATTCGAGAGCTCATGGATGCGTTCATGGCGCCGGGCACGATCACCGGTGACGCGCTCACCGGACCGTCGAACCTCTTCCACTACGACGACATGTGGAACACACGCCGGCTCCACGCGCCGGAGCTGCCGTCGTCCAACGGCATCGCGTCTGCACGAGCGGTCGCGCGCCTCTACGCCGCGACCGTCGGTGAGGTCGACGGACATCGCGTGCTCGGCGCCGAGACCGTCAAGCGCGCGAGACAGATCGAGTCCGACGGCAACGACCGCGTCATCGGCGTCCCGGAGCAGTTCGGGCTCGGCTTCTCGGTCGGGCCGGGCCTCCCACCCGCCTGTGGCCCTGACGCGTTCGGGCACCCGGGCGCCGGCGGCTCGCTGGGCTTCGCCGACCCGGAGGCCCGCATCGGGTTCGGCTACGTGATGAACCAGATGCAGCTCGGCGTCGACAGTCGGAGCGAGATGCTCGTGCGCGCGGTGTATTCGGCGCTCGAGAAGTAACCCTCCCGCGCGGCCCCGAGTCTGAGGTCCGGTCGTTCCCGCCGACGGGAACGTTCAGGAGGTAGGCACCATGTACACCTTTGCCATCATCGCCCTGCTGGGTCTCGCGACCGTCAAGCTGGTCGACGTCCTGTGCGACTACGTGCACCCGTTCGGGCAGCTGCGGTCGCTCCTGACCTTCGTCGTCGCGGTCGGCGGGGTCTGGGCCCTCAACTTCTCGATGTTCGACGGTTGGAACACGGCGGTTCGGAACCACGACGTCGGCATCGTCGTCACCGGGTTGGCAGTCGCCGGGATCACGGTCGCCTGGCGGGCGCTGTTCGCCTACCTGACCCACGACCGGGCCACGCTCGACGAGACCCTCGGCGAGCACACCGGCCTGCACCGGGCCGCCTGAGCGCGGTCATGCAGATCCCGTAGTCGCCAACGACGCCGGCTACGCCGAGGAGCGGGGCACCTTCCCTCGGGGAGGTGCCCGCTTCGCGGTTCAGCTCAGAGCTCGATCGCGGTGAGGTCGTCCCCCAGCACGACGGAGCCGGCGAAGTGCTCGGCCGCGAGGGCCCGCCACTCCTCTTCCTGGCCGCTCGCGAGGCCAGGGATGTAGTGCGTGAGGACGAGCGTGCCCACGCCGGCGCGGGTGGCGGTGCGAGCGGCGTCTTCGACGCTCGAGTGATAGTCGAGGATGTCCTGGAACCGCGCGTTCGGGACCATGCGCACGATGTCCTCGCGCAGCACGGTCTGCACGTACGCGTCAGCGCCCCGGCACAGCTCGTCCAGCCCCGCGCACGGCACCCCGTCACCGCCGAGGACGGCGGATCGCCCGTCAGCCTCGATGCGGTACGCGACGGTCGGCTCGACGGGCCGGTGATCGGTCGCCGCGACCCGCACGGTCGTCGCACCGAGCTCGAGCTCGTCGCCGGGCCGGACCTCGGTCACCTCCACCAGCGGTCGCCACGTGAGATCCGCGTGGTGCGCGAGGCGGTACTCGATGTCGGGCCCGAGTGCCGCCAACGTCGCGTCGACCACCGCTTGGAGCCGCGGTGGGCCGAAGATGCGCAAGGGGGTCGGCGCCGGGCTCATGACCCACTGCGTGGTGATCACGTCGTTGAGGTCGGTGAGGTGGTCGCTGTGGAGGTGCGTGATGAGCACCGCGCTCAGCATCGGCGGGAGCAGGCCCGCGGCGGTGAGGCGGAGCAGGACGCCGCGGCCGGAGTCGACCAGCAGCGACGAGTCTGCGGTGGTGACGAGCGTCGCGGGTCCAGCCCGGTTCGGATCCGGTATGGGGCTTCCCGTGCCGAGCAGTGTGATCTTCATCGGTCGGGGAGCGTATGCGGAAGAATGCCGGCGTGCCCCAGCTCCAAGTCGTTCCCGCCGGACCCGAGCACCAAGTCGTGGTGCGCAACCTGATGGAGCCCTCCCGCGCGCCAGACTGCTCCCATGGAACCGGTCGAGGAGATCCTGGCCGGCGGGCTCGGCAACGAGGGACGCGTCGTGCGCGTCGGCGACACCGTCCGGCGCCCGGTCGGACCCTGGACACCGGCCGTGCACCTCCTCCTCCGCCATCTCGAAGCCGTCGGGTTCGACGGCGCACCGCGCGTGCTCGGGCTCGACGACGACACGGAGCTGCTCTCGTTCATTCCGGGTGACGTTGCGGTTCCACCGTTCCCGGCCTGGTCGGCGAGTGACGAGCTCCTCGTCAGCGTGGCCGAGCTCCAACGCCGGTACCACGAGGCAGTCGCCGACTTCCGGCCACCGCCCGGTGCGGTCTGGGGCGACGGACCTGCACCATCCGATTCCTCGGGCGCGCTGGTATGCCACAACGACCTGTGCCTCGAGAACGTCGTCGTCACCGACGGCCGGGCGGCCGCGTTCATCGACTTCGACTTCGCGAGCCCCGTGAACCGGGTGTGGGACATCGCGATCGCGCTCCGGCACTGGGTGCCGATGTGGGACCCGCGCGACCTCGACGAGCGTCGCGCCGGCATCGACCAGATCGCGCGCGGCGGTCACTTCCTCGACGCGCACGGTCTCGTTCACGCCGAGCGCGAGCGCACCATCGACGCGCTGCTCGCGTTCTTACGCGGCGGCCTCGAGTTCGTTCGCGCGCAGGCCGAGGCCGGCCACACCGGCCACATCGCGCAATGGAACGCCGGTTACGAAGCCAAGAACCGGCGGTCCCAGCACTGGGTCGCCGCACACCGAACCGCGCTCGTCGGACGGCCTTGAGCCATGGGACAGAGCCGACCGCCGGCGAAGTGCGGGACCATCACGTGAACCCGGAGTGAGTCAGACGCGGGTTTCGAGGGCTTCGAGCTCGTCGATCGTCATGAGGACCGCGCGAGCCTTCGAGCCTTCGGACGGTCCGACGACGCCCTTGCGCTCGAGCAGGTCCATGAGCCGCCCGGCCCGCGAGAACCCGACCCGGAGCTTGCGCTGCAGCATGCTCGTGGAGCCGAACCCGCTGCGCACGACGAGATCCATCGCCTCACCGAGCAGATCGTCGTCATCGTCGGCGTCCGCGGCGCCGCGGCCACCGGTCCCCTTGTCCGTGCCCTGCAACCCTTCGATGTACTGCGGCTGCACGACCTGGCGGCGCCAGTGGGCGACGACCTTGCGCACGCACTCCTCGTCGACCCACGCACCCTGGATGCGCTGGGCGCGCGACGTCGATGCGGACATCAGCAGCATGTCGCCGTGGCCGATCAGCTTCTCGGCGCCGGGCTGGTCGAGGATGACCCGGGAGTCGGCGAGCGTGCTCACGGAGAACGCGAGCCGGCTCGGGACGTTGGCCTTGATCACACCGGTGATGACGTCGACGGACGGGCGTTGCGTTGCGATCACGAGATGGATGCCGACCGCACGCGCCATCTGTGCGATGCGACAGATGCTCTGCTCCACGTCGCGCGCCGCGACCATCATGAGGTCGTTGAGCTCGTCCACGACGATGACGATGTACGGCAGGCGCTCGTAGCTCTTGTCACCATGCGGATCGGGGTTCTCTGCCGTCGGCAGGTCACCGCGGTCATACATCGCGTTGTACCCACCGATGTCGCGCACACCGACGTCGGCCAGCAGGTCGTAGCGCATCTCCATCTCGCGCACCGCCCACTCGAGCGCGTTCGCTGCCTTCTTCGGGCTCGTGACCACTTCGGTGAGGAGATGCGGCAGGCCGTTGTACTGGCCGAGCTCGACCCGCTTCGGGTCCACGAGGATCAGGCGGACCTGCTCCGGCGTGCAGCGCATGAGCATCG
>JADGON010000330.1 GCA_017882945.1 Acidimicrobiia bacterium
CGATGGTCGTGATCGCCGCGACGTCACCCGCATCGAGGGTTCGGACCGCACGATCGCGATTCTGATCCACGATCAGGCTGTGGACCCCGAGCTGGTCGAGAGCGCGGCCGCGGCGTCACGGCTCGCCCTCGAGAACGAGCGGCTGGCCGCCGAGCTCCGGGCGCAGCTCGACGAGGTCCGGGCGTCGAGGACGCGGATCGTCGAGGCGACCGACGAGGAGCGGCGGCGGATCGAGCGCGACCTGCACGACGGGGCCCAGCAGCGGCTCGTGGCCCTCGGCTTCACGCTCCGGCGCGCGAACCGGCGTGCCGATGCGGACCCGGAGCTCGCGCAACTGCTCGACGACGCGAACCGGGAGCTCGAGGACGGCCTCCGGGAGCTGCGCGCGCTCGCTCGCGGTATCCACCCTACCGCCCTCGCCGACGGCGGCTTCGCGCCGGCCGTCCGCGAGCTGGCCGACCGGTTCCCGATCCCGGTCGAGGTTGACGTCGAGGACCGCCGGTTCGCGCCGCCGATCGAGACCACCGCCTACTTCATCGTCGCCGAGGCTCTGACGAACGTTCTGCGGCACGCCGAGGCGACCAGCGCGTCGGTCCGCGGACGGTTCGAGGGCGACACCCTGGACCTCGAGATCACCGACGACGGGCGCGGCGGTGCCGAAGACGGAGCCGGCGGAACCGGGGTCCGCGGCCTGACTGACCGCGCGCAGGCCGTCGGGGGCACCCTTGCCATCGACAGCCCCGCCGGCGGGGGGACGACGATCCGAGTCAAGCTCCCGGTCGCGTGAGCGGCTCGGACGCCCGTCCCCTGCGCATCGTCCTGGCCGACGATTCGGTTCTATTCCGGTCGGGGCTCGCCCACTTGCTCGCCGACGAGGGGTTCGAGGTCGTCGGGGAGGCTGGGGACGCGGCGGGCGCACTGGAGGTCGTCGAGCGCGAGCGCCCCGACGTGGCCATCCTCGACATCCGCATGCCGCCGAACCACCGCACCGAGGGCCTCGAGGCCGCGATCGCCATCCGCGACCGCCACCCGACGACCGCGGTCCTGCTCCTCTCGGCGCATGTCGAGACCCGCCACGCGATCCGGCTCATCCGGGCGGACGCCGCGGGGGTGGGCTACCTCCTGAAAGACCGCGTGATGCGCGAGGCGGACCTGCTCGACGCGATTCGCCGGGTGGCGGCGGGGGGCTCGGTGATCGACCCCGAGGTCGTCGGGCAGCTGCTCGGCCGCGCCCGGCCCCACGGGCCCCTGGACGAGCTCACGCCGCGCGAGCGGGACGTGCTCGCGCTCATGGCCGAGGGTCGCTCAAACCAGGCGATCGCCGACCGGCTCGTCGTCGAGCCGAAGACGATCGAAGGACATATCCGGACGATCTTTTCGAAGCTCGGGCTCGAGCCCGAGCCCTCTGATCACCGACGCGTGCTGGCTGTGCTCACCTACCTCCGTTCTTGATGCGACCGTGGTCCGATCGGACCGGTTCACGGATGGCCTCGCGAGGAATTGCCCCCCGATTCACCCCCCAAGCGAATTACCCCCCACGCACGGATTGAGCGTGAGCGCCGTCAGTCTGGAAGCTGGTTGGTTGAACAGCAGGTTCTCGGTTCAAGTCCGAGTCCCGGATCACCCCATAGCCAGTCGCATTGGCCGTCGGATCGCGGACTGCTTGTGCGCGTCGGCGACCGTCGAAGCCGATGATCCAACCCAGCTCAGCGGTGCGCTCTGCGGGCCGTTCCCGCCGACGACCTCGACCTTGCTGATGACGCCGGCGCTGCTGACGGTGAGGTCCAGGTCGGTACGCGGCCCAGACTCGCTCAATGGGATGATCGAAGGCCCGTTCAACCCGGAACTCAAGATCGATCGGCTTCGCGAGGCTGACCGCGTGGGAGTTGGGAAGGAATACTGCCGGATGCGAACTTAGAGTGACGGCCGGTGCCGACGACGGTGAGATTTGCATGGCAAACGTTGCTTGTCGACAAATGGATTACTCGTGATGTTTCCGCGGTGTAGATTCGGACGAAGGCCCGGCGTACAGGTGCCGGTAAGCTCGGAGGAGGCAGCATGGGCCGCAATGGCGGGATCGGTATTATCGGGGTGATTGTTATCGTGCTGATCGTCTTGTTCGTGCTCGGCAAGCTGTAGCTCGGATCGGCGCGTCGGGGGCCTGGATCCTGGACGCGACCTCACGCTCTCCGCGGCCAACGAACGGGCCCGAACACCCCTGTTTGCGCAGGCGCTGGCCGAGCGACCGGCCGTTCCGAATGATTCGAGAAGGGCGCAGACCTTGGCCGCGATTCAGGTGTGGGATCGCAGCGGGAGATCGGGCATCTTGGCGAGCGCGGCCCGCTGGGCATAAGGAACGGTTCGAGCTGGTACCACTGGGGCCACGAGCCCTGCTGGGTCGTCCGCAAGCCCGGCGGGACTTATCGTTCGGTGCCTACTCCTGGTGATATCGATCGCGGGCCGCGTACGAAAGACGAAGGGACCGATCGATGCGAACGATCGGGTCAAAGCGAAGGTCTTTGCCGAGGCCGCGTTCACCGACGATGATCTGACGCTGGAGTACCTAGCGGAGGTCATGGCCGCGTCCGGCCCGAATGACGACTCGGGA
>JADGON010000331.1 GCA_017882945.1 Acidimicrobiia bacterium
CCCTGACGTGCTCGCACGGCTCCGGGATTGGGAGACGAAGGCCGAGGAGGTCGGCCGCGAGACCGTCGAAGCGCGACTCGACGCATGGCGGGCCCGGATCGAGGCGCTCAGGATCCAGGTCCACCTGGCCGGGCTGGATGCCCGCGACCAGGGGGTTCCGACGATCGCTCGTCTCGAGACCCGGCTCGACCACGCGGCCGACCGGCTCCGCGAGCTCGCCATGGAGAGCAGGGACGTCTGGGTGGCGCTCGCCGAGACCTTCGAGAGCGCCCGCGAAGAGCTGGTGACGGGCGAACAGCTGGTCAGCGAGCGCGTGAAGAAGCACTGAAGGGAGGACGCAGATGAGAGTTCTCGTGACCTACGGATCGAAGATGGGCGGCACCGCAGGCCTCGCCGACATGCTGGCCGCGGAGCTCGTCGCGCAGGGCATTCCGACCGACGTCAGTGATGCAGATTCCGTCGGCTCGCTGGCGGATTACGACGCGGTGGTCGTCGGTGGAGCGTTGTACGCCACGCGGTGGCACCGCGCGGCGCGGCGGTTCGTGAAGCGCCGGACAGCCGAGCTGCGCACGCGCAAGGTGTTCATGTTCAGCAGTGGGCCCCTCGACGACAGCGCCGCGACGACGGAGATCCCACCCACCCGCCAGGTGCAGCGCCTGATGGAACGAGTGGGCGCCCGCGAGCACAAGACCTTCGGAGGCTGGCTCCCTGCGGACGCCAAGGGCATGGCCGGCAGCATGGCGAAGGAGCACTCGGGCGACTGGCGCGATCCCGATCTGGTCAAGGAGTGGGCCGACCATCTGGGCCGGGCGCTCCAAGAGTCGACCGCAGCCTGACGATGGCGAACGCCACCGACACCGCGCTCGAGCCAACCATCGATGCCCCGGGATCCTCGGAGCGACTTCGCGCGGCACCGCTCCTGCTCGATCGCTACGTCGACGCAGCAGACGCATCGGTTGCCGCGCACCTCATCGTCGACGCGCCGTCCGACGTCACGTTCGAGGCCGCGCGCACACTCGACCTGCTCGAAGTCCGCACCCCGTTGCTGGCGGCGTCGTTCTGGGCCCGGGGCCTTCCGGCCAAGCTGTTGCGCCGACCGCAGCCGCCTCCGCCCGAGCAGCTCACCCTCGAAGGGGACCTGAGCCTGCCCGGTTGGATGCTCCTCGACCAGGAGCCCGGCCGGGAGATCGTGTTCGGCGCGGTGGGCGTGTTCTGGACGCCGACGATCCGTTGGAACCTCGACGTCGCCCCTCCCGAGTTCGCGGCGTTCGACGAGCCGGGCTGGGGAAAGATCGCGTGCAACTACTCGACCCCGTCCTACGGGGAGCGCCGCACCCTGCTCACGTACGAGTGCCGGACGCTCACGACCGACGACGAGTCACGCCGGCTCTTCCATCGGTATTGGTGGCTCATCCGCCCGTTCGTGCAACACATCATGGATGCCACGGTCCGCACCATTGCCGTACGCGCCGAAGCGACCACCACCGAGCCCCCGCCTCTGGACCGCGCCGGCTCGTGATGCGGGCGCGGCAGCTCGCCGCCGTTCCCCGGGGGTGAAGCCCGGTCAGGGCGCCATGCGGGATTCGTCCCGGCTGTCGCGCCACGCGTGCACCCCTTCAGGAATCGCGACGGCCCCGATCACCGCCGCCGCAACCCCATCGGCCCACCACGCGCCGAAGACGGCATTCGCGACGAGCGCGATGAGCACACCGGTCGCGAGCATGCCGTCCAGGAAGGTGATCCCCGCTTCGGTCGCGAGCGGATGGTTGCCCAGCACACGACCAAGCCGGCCCTTCCAGACCGCGAGCCCGAACATGACGCACGCGGTGACGGTCAGGTAGGCGATCCCGAAGGGGGACGCAGAGGGCTCGCGTCCGGAGACCAACGCTTGCGTCGCCGCGAACAGCAGGAACACGCCCAGCAGCAGGAACGCCGCCGCCACCAATGCCATCGCCCGCAGGGTGCGATCACCCGCACGCAGCTGCCAGAGCACGACAACAGAGGCGAAGATCTCGATCAGCGAGTCCAGGCCGAACGCGACCAGGGCCAGCGAGCGCGCTGCGATCCCGAGTCCGATCGCGACGAACACTTCCATGACGTTCCACGCCACGGTCGCGTATTCGAGCCGCATGGCAAGCCGTACCGCGTCCGCATCACCGGTCGGGCTTCGTTCGATGTTCGGGGCGCCATCCACCACGCCACGGTAGGGCAGACACCCCGCCGGTTTGGGTACGAGCGCTACGAGGGAGGCGGGACCTCAGCGGCGGTCGCGCCGATCCTCTCGGCGATCCTGGCGGCGACCGATGCCGTGGCTCACCACGGCAGCCGTACCGACGACTGCGGCGGTGCGGGCGACCGGCGCACCGATCACGCTGCGACGCGCCATGCGGCGGGCAACCATGGGCATGTCAGGCTCCTTCTTCGGTGTCGGCTTCGAGCGACGCGATGATGGCCTGGATCGGGATGCGACCGTTCGCGATCAGCTGGCCACCGGATCGACGGGCCGCGGCCGCGAACGGCGCCGCCCAGCGGTTCTCGTACACGAGAACCCCTGCGGTGCTGCCGGGCTCCATGGCGGCGGCGAGATGAGCGACGTCATCCGCCGCGAGGATCTCGGCGATCTCGCCTTCGAGCCGCTCGAGGTCCCCGACCGCTTCGAGGTCGTCGATCTCGAACGCCTCGACCGAACCGTCGGCATCCTTCTGCAGGACCATCAGGTCGAGCACGCGGATGGTGCCCGCGTCGACAAGTGCCGCGAGCTCGGATGCCATCGCCCCGTCGAAGTGGCTCGCTCCCGCCGGGAACTCGACGACGAGATAGTCGACCGGCCCGAGCTCGTCGATGGTGGTGTCACTCATGCGCGTCCCTCCCTCTTGGTGGCTGAGATGCAGCTCACGCGCACCTCGCGCCGCTTCCTCGCGACCGATGCCATGATCAGCGCCAAGGAGCGAGATGGCTCCTTGGACCGCTTTCGGCACGGATCCATCGTGACGGAAGCCGCGCCGCGCGTCGTCATCCGAAGGAGGTGATTCCAGGGAGGCTCATGCCTCCGGCGTCTCGGCCCCCGCGAACAGGATCCCGTCGGCGTGCGACGAGATCGTCGTGCCGGCCTCACCGCGAAGGATCGCCGCGGCGTCGGTCAGCGAGCCGATTGCCGCGTCCCGGCCGGTCTCCTCGACGA
>JADGON010000332.1 GCA_017882945.1 Acidimicrobiia bacterium
CGTCGACCACCACCCCGTACCCGCACTGGGCGCTCGTGCCGGGCGTGCTCTTCCTGCTCGCCATCTTCGCCGCATGGCGACGCCGTCACGACCGGGTGGTGCTCGCGATCCTCGCGGCGATCGCGGTCCCGATCGTCAGCGCCGCCGCCTTCCTCATGCAGGCGCGCTACCTCGTCCCCTCGGCGGCGCTCGCCTGCGTGCTGGTCGCGGTCGGCCTGCTGGAGCTCCCGAAGCAGTGGTTCAAGATCGCAATGACCGCGACCTTCCTGCTCATCGTCACGTCGACCGGTGCGAGCCTCTACAGCACCACGGACGGCTGGTTCCACCCGGGGCAGGGCTACGCAGAGCACAAGATCGCCGGCGAGTGGATCGGCGCGCACAGCCGGCCCGGCGATCTCATCATGAGCACCACGACGATTCCCGGCTTCTACGCCCACCGCAGCACCGTGCCGATCCCCTACGCCCCCGCCGCCCTGGCGATCCAGTTCGCCCGCCACTACGGAGTCCGCTACCTCATCGTCGACCAGGCGAACGGCACCCGGTTCCGGCCCCAGCTCCGCCCCCTCGCCTACAACGCAAACCACCTGAAGGGCATACGGGCCGTCTACCGCCTTCGCCAAGACGGCCGTCGCACCATCGTCTACGAGATCGTTCCCCGCCCACCCCGGTACCAGGGGCGGATCCCGCTCCTGGGCCAGATCGGCGACTCCGCCTGACCGCGCCGCGCTGACGGTCACCGGGAACCGGGGCCCCTCTCGCTAGGGTGGCTTGTCGTCATGGGCCGCTGGATCCGCTGGACCGTGCTCGCGCTCGTCGTGGTCGTCGTGACCGGAACCGTGATTCTCGTGATCACCGTCCGGCCCGGCCTCCAAAACGATGCTCAGGAGGTTCGGCGCACGTGGAAGCCGCTCCTCCAACCCCTCGCGGTCCGATACGGGGCACTCGGGGGCGTCGTGACCGCCCTCGAGACGGCCGGGAACGGCAACCGCGACCTGACCAAGCAGCTCAAGGGCGCCCTCAGTGACTGGGACCTGCTGAAGGCCACGACCGACGCGTCGAACCAGGCGAAGACCGCGAACCAGCTCGAAGGCCTCGCTTCCCGCATCCGCGCGACCGCGAGCGCATCGGACCGGCTCAAGGCGGACGCCCAGCTGACCCGGGCGATCGCGACCTTCGACGCGGCGAAGGTGCCTCCGGCGCTCATCACGCACTACAACGACACGGTCCTGCAGTACGAGCGGAACCGGGACGGCATGTTGCGTGGCATCGTCGCGAACCTCGACGGCTACGACCCCCATCCCACGCTCCAGCTCGCCAGTCCCTAGGAGCGCGCGATCAATCCGAACCCAGCCCCCGTCGTCGCCGTGCTCGGTGGCGGTCAGCTCGGGCGCATGCTCGGGCTCGCCGGGATCCCCCTCGGGCTCGAGTTCCGGTTCCTCGACCCCGCGGCGGCCGCGCCGGCGCAGTCACTCGGGGCGCTCGTCGTCGGCGCGCTCGACGACGAGCGCGCGCTGCTCGAGACCGTCGAGCACTCCACGGTGGTGACCTACGAATGGGAAGGCGTTCCGTTCGCGGGCGCGCGCATGCTCGAACGAAGCGGTCACACGGTGCGACCGTCGACCCTCGCACTCCAGACCTCCCAGGACCGTCTGGCCGAGAAGACCGCGTTCCGGGAGCACGGGATCCCGGTGGCCGAGTTCGCCGCGGTCGACGCGTGGGAAGACCTGCGGGCCCGGGTCGACGAGATCGGGCTCCCCGCGGTGCTCAAGACCCGGCGCGGCGGCTACGACGGCAAGGGCCAAGCGGTCCTGCGCGACGACCGCGACCTCGAACCCGGATTCGCCGCTCTCGGTGACGGCGGAGCGCTGATCCTCGAAGCGCTGGTGCCGTTCGACCGCGAGCTCTCCGTGCTCGCGGTGCGCAGTGGGACCGGCGAGACGCGTTGCTGGCCGCTCGTCGAGAACTGGCACGAGGCCGGCATCCTGCGGGTGTCGCGAGCGCCGGCTCCGAACCTCAACCCCGCGCTCCAAGCGGCCGCCGAGGGGTACGCACGCGCGGTCCTCGAGCACTTCCAATACGTCGGCGTGCTCGCGTTGGAGCTCTTCCAGGTTGGCGACACCCTGCTGGCAAACGAGATGGCACCGCGCGTGCACAACTCCGGGCACTGGACCATCGAGGGTGCGGTGACGAGCCAATTCGAGAACCATCTGCGAGCCATCCTCGATTGGCCCCTCGGCGCGACGGACGCGCGTGGCGTCAGCGCGATGGTCAACCTGATCGGCGACCTTCCGGACCCCGCCGCGGTGCTCGCCGTTCCCGGCGCGCACCTCCACGACTACGGCAAGTCCCCTCGACCGGGGCGCAAGGTCGGCCACGTCACGGTCACGGCCGACGCTCAGGCCGAGCTCGAGACGCGGCTCACCACTCTGGACGCCGCGCTCGCCCGCCCCTGACGCCTACTTGATCGCGCCGGACTCGCGGAGCTTGGCGATGCGGTCGGCGGCAAAGCCCCAGTCGGCGAGCACCTCGTCGGTGTGCTGGCCGGGCCAGGCCGGAGGACGCGAGATCGCGCCCGGCGTGCGGCTGAACCTCGGTGCCGGTGCCGGCTGTGGCAGGCCGTTGTCCCGCACGATCGTCTGGCGCGCCTGGATGTGGGGGTGCTCGATGGTCTCGGCCATCGTCAGCACCGGCGCGAAGCACGCGTCGGTCATCTCGAGGATCTCGCACCACTCGTCGCGGGTCTTGGACTTGAACAGCGTCGTGAACCGGTCGCGCAGCTCAGGCCAGGCCGCCTGGTTCATCTGCTGCGAGGTGTCGACCTCGTCGCCGAGACCGGTGCGGGCGATGAGCTCCGCGTAGAACTGCGGCTCGAGCGAGCCGAGCGAGATGAACTTGCCGTCCGAGGTCTCGTAGGTGTCGTAGAACGGCGCGCCGGTGTCGAGCACGTTCGTACCGAACGCACCCCAGATGCCCAGCGCCTGAAAGCCCCACATCATGGTCATGAGGGTGGCCGAGCCGTCGACCATCGCGGCGTCGACCACCTGGCCCTGGCCCGACCGACCGGACTCGACGAGCGCGCACGCGACGCCGAACGCCATGAGCATCCCGCCGCCGCCGAAGTCGCCCACGACGTTGATCGGTGGCGTGGGCTTCGTGCCCGCGCGACCGAAGTGCGCCAGGGCGCCGCCCAGCGCGATGTAGTTGATGTCGTGGCCGGCGGCCTGCGCGTACGGGCCATCCTGGCCCCAGCCGGTCATGCGCCCATAGACGAGCTTCGGGTTGCGGGCGAGACAGGCATCGGGTCCGATGCCGAGACGCTCGGTCACGCCGGGGCGGAACCCTTCGATCAGCGCGTCGGCCTGCTCGACGAGCGCGAGCACCGTCTCGACCCCGTCGGGTGACTTGAGGTCGACCCCGATCGACCGGCGACCGCGGTTGAGGATCTCGAGGTTCGGCTTCGACGGGTCACCACCGACGGACCCGGCCCGGTCGACCCGGATCACCTCGGCCCCCATGTCCGCCAGCATCATCGCGGCGAACGGGCCCGGGCCGATCCCGGCGATCTCGATGACCTTCATGCCCGACAGCGGTCCCGACACGACACTCCCCCACAGTTCGCGAACGACGGTGCGACGTTAGGCCGTACCTGACGCGCGAGTCGGACTCAGAACGCGAGCTGCAGGCCGGGACGCGGCCACGGCATCGAGATGAGCTTGCCGGTCGCGGAGCAGGTGATGAAGGCCGTCGAGAGATCGGCACCGCCGAAGCACACGTTGGTCACGAGCGGGTCCGGCAGCGGGATGTGCTCGACCGGATCGCCCTCGGGCGGGATGACCGTGAGTCCGCCGTTCGCGAGCGTGCCCACCACGACGTTGCCCGCCGAGTCCACCCCGAGCGAGTCGAGCAGCTGCATGCCGGGCAGCCCCGCGAGCAGCAGACCACCGTGGCCGATCGGGTTCGGCTTCCCGACCACGCCCGGCCCCTCGACCGGCCACCAGAGGACCCGGCCGGTATGGGTCTCGGCCGTGTAGAGACGGTCCCCCGCGGGCGAGAGACCGACACCGTTCGGCGACTCGAGCGGGTAGATCACCTCCGTGATCGACGAGCCGTCCGGCGCCGCGTAGTAGATGCCGCCGTGGTCGCGCTCGCGCTCGCGGATCTTGCCGTGGTCGGTGAACCACATCCCACCGGTCCCGTCGAACACGAGATCGTTCGGACCCATCAACGGATGACCTTCGCACTCGGTGTAGAGCACCGTGACCTCGCCCGTCGCAAGATCGACGCGCTCGATCCGGCCACCGGAGTAGTCGTCGGGCTGCACCAGGTCAGTGATGTTCATGCCGAACAGCTCGTGGAACGACCAGCCCCCGCTGTTGCACACGTAGCCCGCGCCGTCGGGTCCGATCGCGAGTCCGTTCGGGCTTCCACCCGGCTCCGCGATCACCTCGACCGTCCCGTCCATGTGCACCCGGTCGACCGTCCTGCGTTGCAGCTCGACGCACAGGACCGTGCCGTCGGGCATCCACACCGGGCCCTCCGGGAACTGCAGCCCGGTCGCGATCTCCGTGATGACGGGTTCGGTCACGATGCTCCCCCACACTCGACTCACCGGCGGCGGCGCACGGTAGCCCGTCGGCTGCGGCTTGACCATCGAGAGCCGGTCGAGTCGAATGCGGCGCATGAAGCTTCGCTTGGAACCGTCGGACGAGTACCTGCATCCGTTGGAGACCGCCTCCAACTTCAACGAGAGCATGTACTTCAACGTCTACGACCCCAGCGAACGGGTCGGCGGCTTCTTCCGCCTCGGGAACCGGGCCAACGAGGGCTACGCGGAGATGACGACATGCATCTACCTGCCCGATGGACGCGTCGGGTTCATGTTCGCCCGGCCGGAGATCTCGAACAACGACGCGTTCGACGCGGGTGGCATGCGCTTCCGGGTGCTCGAGCCGTTCGAGGACCTGCAGGTCAAGTACACGGGCAAGGTGGTGCTGCTCGACGAGCCGCTCCAGATGGCCAATCCCCGCAAGGCTTTCACCGAGAACCCCTGGGTCGACGCCGACGCCGACCTCTCCTACCGCGGTCTCGTCACGGCGTTCGGCGGTGAGCCGGTGAACGACGACGGCAGCCCGCTCACCGAGGATCTCTCGGGCGGGTTCGCCCGCGGCCACTACGAGCAGCACGTCGGCGCGCGCGGCGTGATCCGGGTGGGCGACGAGGAGTGGGAGATCGACGGGTTCGGCTTACGCGACCACTCCTGGGGTCCGCGGTACTGGCAAGCACCGTGGTACTACCGCTGGCTCACGATGAACTTCGGTGACGACGCGGGCTTCGTGGTCTCCGTCATCACCGCACGCGACGGCTCTCAGCGCGTCGGCGGGGTTGCGTTCGAAGACGGCAAGTACCACCACCTGGATCAGGCGACGATCGAGACCGACTGGACCGGCGACGACAAGTACCACGAAGACATGCGGATCGTCGCCAAGGCGGGTGACCGCAGCTACGAGATCACGGGAAGCGTGCTCAGCTTGATCCCGTTGCGGAACCGGCGCAGCACGCCCGAAGGCGAGCAGCTCGTCACCCGCATCTCGGAAGGGATGACGGAATGGCGCTGGGACGGCCGCTCCGGGTACGGGCTCTCGGAGTACCTGGACCAGATCGTCGACGGGGCTCCGGTCGGCGCATCCTCCTAGCGGTCTCCGCCGGTCGAGCAGCTACGCGGTGTACGCGCGCTTCTCCACCGAGCGGAGCCGGGCGCACAGCTTGACCAGCAGCTTGTAGGAGATCACTCCCTGTGTCTTGAGCAGGGGCCGGAAGTTCCATTCGGCGATCGACCACGTGCGCAGCGGCTCGAGCGCGATGACCGTCGCCGAGCGCGGCTGGCCGTCGATGAGCGAGAGCTCGCCGAAGTAGTCGCCCGGGCCGAGCGTGGCGCGCGTGCGGCCACCGGCCACCACGTTCGCCGTCCCCGACTCGATCACGTGGAACCGGCCCCCGGGCGTGCCCTCCTCGGTGATCGTCTCGTCCGCCGGGAACTCGACCGACTTCGCGATCTGCGCCACCTTGCGCAGCTCGGAATCCGAGAGCTCGTCGAACAGGTCGACTGTCGCCAGCACATCGATCGCGCGCTTCGGCTTCGCCACGTGCACCCCCTCGTCGGTCCCCGAGGCTACCGGTGGCGTCGTGGGTTCGCACCGCTAGCGTGTCCGTCGTGGGCCCCCGCCGCATCGAAGCCGACGACCTCAGCGCGGTCTGCGCGCGCCATCTGGCCGCGCCCGTGACCATCGAAGGGCTGCGCCGGCTCTCGGGTGGCGCGTCACGCGAGAGCTGGTCCTTCGACGCGGTACTGCCGGACGCGCGCCGTCACGCACTCGTCCTGCGGCGCGATCCCGGTTCGAACCTGGGCCAGTCGGATCGCTCCACCGAATACCGGCTGCTCCAAGCCGCGGCCGCGGCCGGCGTGCCCGTGCCGACGGTTCGATTCCTGCTCGACCCCGGAGACGACCTCGGCGACGGGTTCGTCATGGATCGCATCGACGGGGAGACGATCCCCCGGCGCATCCTGCGCGACGACACGTACGCCGCCGCACGAGCGGGTCTCGCCGCAGCATGCGGGTCGATCGCGGCCCAGATCCACGAGGTGAACGTCGCCACCCTGCCCGACCTCGCGGTGCAGGGCCCTCGAGAGCAGATCGCGCAGTACCGCGCGATCCTCGACGGCGTCGGCGAGCCGCACCCCGCCTTCGAGCTCGGGCTGCGCTGGCTCGAAGACAACGTGTCGCGAACCGGGCTCGAGGCGCCGCCCCGGCTCGTGCACGGCGACTTCCGCAACGGCAACTTCATCGTCGGACCGGAGGGCATCCGCGCCGTCCTGGACTGGGAGCTCTCGCACCTCGGCGACCCGGTCGAGGATCTCGGGTGGCTCTGCGTGAAGTCCTGGCGCTTCGGCAACGTCGACCAGCCGGTCGGCGGCTTCGGCTCGACCGACGCGCTGCTCGCCGCCTACGCCGCGGCGGGCGGGGGCGCGGTGGACCCGGAGCACCTGCACTACTGGGAGACGTTCGGCACGCTGAAGTGGGGCGTGATCTGCGAGATGCAGTGCTTCAGCCACCTGTCCGGCCTCGTCCGGTCGGTGGAGCTCGCGGCGCTCGGCCGCCGGATCGCGGAGACCGAGTGGGACTTGCTGGAGCTGATCGCATGACCCTGCACGACCGACCCACCGCCGCCGAGCTCGTCGCCTCGGTGCGCGAGTACCTCGAACGCGACGTCATGGCCGCGAC
>JADGON010000333.1 GCA_017882945.1 Acidimicrobiia bacterium
CGCGATCTCACGCGCGAGCTCGGTGGTGGCGTCGAGGTGCGTGAACGTTGTGAACGGCGCGGGGTCGGTGTAGTCGTCGGCGGGCACGTACACAGCCTGCAACGACGTGATCGAGCGACCCTTGGTCGAGGTGATCCGCTCCTGGAGCTCGCCCATCTCGTCGGCGAGCGTCGGCTGGTAGCCCACGGCCGACGGCATGCGGCCGAGCAGCGTGGAGACCTCGGAGCCCGCCTGGACGAACCGGAAGATGTTGTCCACGAACAGCAGCACATCCTGGTTCTTCACGTCACGGAAGTACTCCGCGACCGTGAGCGCGGAGAGCGCGACCCGCAGCCGGACGCCCGGCGGCTCGTCCATCTGGCCGTACACCAGCGCGGCCTTCTCGATGACGCCCGTCTCCTGCATCTCGATCCAGAGGTCGGTGCCCTCACGGGTCCGCTCCCCCACGCCGGCGAACACCGACACACCACCGTGCTGGGTCGCGACCCGGTTGATCATCTCCATGATGAGGATCGTCTTGCCGACGCCGGCGCCACCGAACAGGCCGATCTTGCCGCCCTGCACGTACGGCTCGAGCAGGTCGATGACCTTGATGCCGGTCTCGAACATCAGGGCCCGCGGCTCGAGCTGGTCGAAGTTCGGCGCGGGGCGGTGGATGTCCCAGTGGTCGTCGATGCCCTCGGTGATGGGCTCGCCGCCGGTGTCGAGCGGCTCGCCGATCACGTTGAACACGTGGCCGAGCACGCCGTCGCCGACCGGCATCTGGATGCCGTGACCGAGGTTGCGCACGATCGTGCCGCGGCGCAGACCGTCGGTCTGCTTGAGGCACACGACCCGCACCCGGTTGTCACCGATCTGCTGGGCGACCTCGGACGTGATCGTGATCGTCTCGCCCTCGAGCTCGACGTCCATCTCGAGCGCGAAGTTGATCTCGGGGAGGGCGTCGGGTGGGAACTCCACGTCGACGACGGGGCCGGCGATCGCGACGACCCGTCCGTCCTTGAGCTTCGTCTCGGGGTTGGCAGTGGCAGTCATGGTTGCTCCTGGCTCAGCCGTCGCTACGGGACGGGAAGAGATCCTCGTGGCGAGCTTCGATGGTGTCGGAAAGGAGATCGGTGTTGACGAGCGCACCGCCACCGCGCAGCGCCTCGGCGCCGCCGACGATCTCCATGATCTCGGTGGTGATCTGCTCCTGCCGGGCGCGGTTCATCACCCGGGAGAGGCTCGTGATGAGGTCGTCGGCGTTGTCGGTCGCGGCCTTCATGGCCCGCTGGCGCGCCGCGTGCTCCGAAGCGGCGGCGTCGAGCTGCGCGGCGAAGATGCGCGCCTCGACGTAGCGCGGGAGGAGCCGGGTCAGGATCTCGTCGGCGCCGGGCTCGAACTCGTAGCTCGCCGAGGGACCGTCGTGCGCGGCCGACTCGGCCGCGTCGGCGACGACGTCGGGCGAGGGAGCCGCCGAGATCCCGAGACCGCCGGGGTCGAGCGGCATCAGCGTGACTTCCGCGACCTCCTGGGTGCCGGCCGAGAGGAAGCGGGTGTAGACGAGCTGCACCTGGTCGACGTCACCGGCTTCGAACGGCGCGAGCACCGCCGCGGCGACCTGGCGCGCGTCTTCGTACGTCGGCTGGTCGCTCATGCCCGTGAACGTCGCGTCGATGCGGTACTTCCGGAAGCGGAAGTACCCGTCGGCCTTCTTGCCGACCAGGATCAGGGAGTAGTCGCGACCGGCATCCTGCTGGACCTTGAGCGACCGCTCGGCCTGGCGGATCACCGTGGAGTTGTACGCGCCACAGAGTCCGCGGTCAGCCGTGAGCACCACGTACGCGACCTTGCGGATCTCGTCACGCGGCTCGAGCAGCGAGCTGCTCACCCCGGCGCCCCCTTGCGCGAGGTGGTGGATCACCTCGGTGATCTGGTCACTGTACGGACGGGCGGCATGGACACGCGCCTGAGCCTTGACGATCCGACTCGCCGCGATGAGCTCCATCGCGCGAGTGATCTTCTTGGTGCTCTGGACCGTGCGGATCCTCCGCTTGAGGACCCGTTCCTGACCGCCGGCCATGGCTACGCAGATCCCGTGACGAAGTCTTCGGGGTTCTCCGCCTGCTGGGCGGCCTTGTCGGCCGCGATCTCGCCTTCGACGACGTTGACGAAGCGAGCCTTGAAGTCGTCGATCGCGACCTGGAGCTTGTCCCCCTCCGGCAGCGCGCCCGTGCTCTTGATCGTGTCGAGGATGTCGATGTGACGGGTGCGGAAATCCTCGAGCAGATCCGACTCGAAACGGTGCACCTGCTCGGCCGGAAGGTCGTCGAGGATGCCGTTCGTGCCGCAGTAGATCGAGACCACCTGCTCCTCGACCGGCATCGGCGAGTTCAGGTTCTGCTTCAGCAGCTCCACCAAGCGGTACCCACGGCCGAGCTGAGCGGCCGACACGTCGTCGAGCTCGGAACCAAAGGTCGCGAAGGCCTCGAGCTCGCGGAACTGCGCGAGGTCGAGCTTCAGCGTTCCCGCGACGGCCTTCATCGCCTTGATCTGCGCCGCGCCACCGACCCGGGACACCGAGATGCCCACGTCCACCGCCGGGCGGACCCCCGACTTGAAGAGGTCGTCCTGGAGGTAGATCTGGCCGTCGGTGATCGAGATCACGTTGGTCGGGATGTACGCCGAGACGTCACCGGCCTTGGTCTCGATGATCGGCAGCGCGGTCAGCGAGCCGGCGCCGAGCGCGTCGCCGAGCTTTGCCGCGCGCTCGAGCAGCCGGCTGTGCAGGTAGAAGACGTCACCGGGGTACGCCTCGCGCCCCGGTGGGCGCCGCAGCAGCAGCGAGAGCTGGCGGTACGCCTCCGCCTGCTTCGAGAGGTCGTCGTACACGACCAACGCAGCCTCACCGTTGTCCATCCAGTGCTGGCCGATCGCGCAGCCGGTGTACGGGGCGATGTACTTGAACACCGCTTCGTCGGCCGCGGGGGCGTTGACGACGACCGTGTACTCCATCGCGCCGTGCTCTTCGAGCGTGGCGACGGTCTGGGCGACCGTCGAGCCCTTCTGGCCGATCGCGACGTAGATGCACTTCACGCCCTGACCGCGCTGGTTCAGGATCGTGTCGATCGCGACCGTGGTCTTGCCGGTCTTGCGGTCACCGATGATGAGCTCGCGCTGACCTCGCCCGATCGGGGTCATCGAGTCGATGGCCTTGATGCCGGTCTGGAGCGGCTCGTGCACCGGCTTGCGGGCCACGATGCCGGGCGCCTGGACCTCGAGCCGGCGCACCTGGGTGCTCGCCACCGGGCCCTTGCCGTCGATGGCGATGCCGAGCGCGTTCACGACGCGGCCGATCAGCCCGTCACCCACCGGCACCGAAAGGATGCGGCCGGTGTTCTTGGCCGAGTGGCCCTCTTCGACCTGGTCCGACTGGCCGAGGACGACCGCACCGATCGAGTCCTCGTCGAGGTTCAGCGCGAGCCCGAGCGTGCCGCCCTCGAACTCGAGCAGCTCGTTGACCGCGGTGTCCGGCAG
>JADGON010000053.1 GCA_017882945.1 Acidimicrobiia bacterium
CCGGTGCGCGTGTGGGGCTTCACGCGGCGGGACTCGATCGAATATGCCGCGCGCCACGACATCCCGATCACCGTGACCGAGGAGCAGCCATATTCGATCGACGAGAACATCGCGGGTCGAGCGATCGAGTGCGGAATCCTCGAGGACCCGTGGGTCGCGCCGCCCGAAGACGTGTACGCGCTCACACGGTCCGTGGACAACGCACCCCGCGAGGCGCTCGAGGTCGTCCTGCGGTTCGACCGGGGTGTTCCCATCGCGCTCGACGGCGCGGTGCTCCCGCTGCACGAGATCCTCGACGATCTCAACCCGATCGTCGGCGCCTACGGATTCGGCCGCATCGACATGGTGGAGAACCGGCGCGTGGGCATCAAGAGCCGGGAGACCTACGAGTGCCCCGGGATGCTCGCGCTCATGCTGGCCCACGCGGACCTGGAGTCCATCACGCTCGAACGTGACGTGATGCGCGAGAAGTCGCGCCTCGAGCCGCGGTACTCCGAGCTCGTCTACGACGGGCTCTGGTTCTCTCCGTTGCGCGAGGCGTTCGACGCGTTCATCGACTCGACCCAGCGCCACGTCACCGGCGAGGTGCGGCTGCGGCTCGAACCCGGTCGGTGCTTCGTCGTCGGTCGCCGCGCCGAGCGGGGCCTGTACGACTACGCGCTCGCGACCTACGAGGCAGACGACGCGTTCCGTCACGAGGATGCCGCCGGTTTCGTGCGGCTCTGGGGTCTCTCGGTCGAGACGTGGTCGCGGCGTCAGCGCAGCGAAGAGCCGACGGTGCGCCGGGGCAACGACCCGGACGCCGGGCAATGACCGACGAGAGCTCCAAGCCGCTCTGGCACGGCCGGTTCGGAGAGGGTCCGGCCGACGCGCTCATGGCGTTGAGCGTCAGCCTGCCGTTCGACCAGCGACTCGCGCACGACGACCTGGTGGGGTCCCGCGCGCACGTCGACATGCTGGCGTCGGTCGGATTGCTCACGGAAGCCGAGCGCTTTGCCATCGCGGACGCGCTGGACCAGGTCGGGGTCGAGCTGAACGAAGGCACGTTCGCGTTCGCGCCCACCGACGAGGACATCCACACGGCGGTCGAGCGCCGGGTGACCGAGATCGCCGGCGCCGCGGGCGCGAAGCTCCATACCGGTCGGAGCCGCAACGACCAGGTGGCGCTGGACCTGCGCCTGTGGGTCCGCCGCGAGTCGCGCGAGGTGATCCGACGCATCCACGACCTGCAGACCGTGCTCGTGCGCCGGGCCGAAGAGTGCGACGACGACGCGTACCTCCCGGGCTACACGCACCTGCAACGCGCGCAGCCGGTCCTGCTCGCGCACCATCTCCTGGCCCACCTGTGGGCGCTCACCCGTGACATCGAACGCTGGCAGGGTGTCCTCACCCGAGCCGATGTGTCGCCGCTCGGTGCCGGCGCGCTGGCCGGGTCGAGCCTGCCGTTGGATCCCGACCACGTCGCCAACGCGCTCGGCTTCGCCCACCGGTTCGAGAACTCGCTCGACGCGGTCTCGGACCGGGACTTCGTCGCGGAGGCGCTCTTCGCGGCCGCTCTGACCCAGGTGCATCTCTCCCGCATCGGGGAAGAGATCGTGCTGTGGTCGAGCGAGGAGTTCGGTTTCATGAAGCTGCCCGACGCGTTCGCGACCGGGTCCTCGATGTTGCCGCAGAAGAAGAACCCGGACATCGCCGAGCTCGCGCGGGGCAAGGCGGGTCGGCTCATCGGTCATCTCACCGGCTTCCTGGCCACGCTGAAGGGTCTCCCGCTCGCGTACAACCGCGACCTCCAGGAGGACAAGGAGCCGCTCTTCGACGCAGTCGAGACGCTGATGCTGACGCTCCTCGCGCTCGGCGGCCTCCTCGACACCGCGGTGTTCGACCTTGCTCGCATGCGCGCCGCCGCGGATGTGGCATCGTCTTCGGCCACGGACCTCGCCGAGTACCTGGTGCGCACCGGCATGCCGTTTCGTGATGCGCACGCGGTCGTCGGATCCCTGGTGCGGCAGTCGATCGAGCGTCACATCCCGCTCGAGGAGCTCGTCGAAGCGGAGCCGCACCTCGGCGCAGAAGCACTCGAGCTCCTTCAGCCGGGCGCCGCGGTGTTGCGGCGCACGACACCCGGCGGCGCCGGGCCGGGCCCGGTCGCGGTGCAGCTGGAGGTGGCGAAGGAACGGCTGCGGCGCCAGCAGCAGTGGCTCGACGACTGACCCGCGCGTTCTACGCGCGGGACTCGCTCGAGCTCGCACCGCAGCTGCTGAACAAGCTGCTCGTGCACGACGAGCCCGAAGGACGACTCGTGGTCCGCATCGTCGAGGTCGAGGCGTACCGGGGCTCCACGGATCCCGGCAGTCACGCGTACCGCGGTCAGACCCCGCGCAACGCCGTCATGTTCGGCCCCCCGGGCCGGCTCTACGTGTACTTCACGTACGGGATGCACTGGTGCGCGAACGTGGTGGCGCGAGGGCCCGCCGGTGACGCGAGCGCGGTGCTGCTGCGGGCGGGGGAGCCCGTCGACGGTCTCGACGTGATGCGGGACCGGCGGCCGAAAGCCCGTCGCGATCGCGACCTGTGCTCCGGGCCCGCCCGGCTCGCCGAGGCGCTGGGGCTCGGGCGCGACGACAACGGAGCCAGCCTCCTGCGCGGCAGCATCGGGATCTACGACGACGGTGTCGCCCCGCCGCGCCGTCCCGGTCGCTCGGTTCGCATCGGTCTCGCGCCCGGGCGGGGCGAGGCACATCGGTGGCGGTGGTTCGTGTCGGGCAACGACCATGTGAGCGGAGGGCCCGGGCTGCGATCGCGGTGACCGGAGTCACGGCGACGATCGCGCCGCGGCCGTCTACCGTCTGGAGCCGTGACGACTTCGGAGACCCAGCCGATGTTCAACCCGTTCGCGGCCGGGTTCGCGGCGGACCCGTACCCGCA
>JADGON010000054.1 GCA_017882945.1 Acidimicrobiia bacterium
CACTCACTCACGACGACCCAGCGACGGGCCGACCGAGGCCGGTCACGGCTCGGGGCTCGCGCTGCCGAGGTAGCTCGATTCGAGCAGGCTGCGGTTGGCGGCGAGCTCGGCAACCGTGCCCTGCAACACGAGGTTGCCGTGTGACAGCACGTACGCGCGATCGGCGATGTCGAGCGCGAGGCGCACGTGCTGTTCGACGAGGAGCACGCCGCAGCTGGTGTCGTCGGCGATGCGACGCAGCACGGGGAGGAGGTGCTCGACGATGATCGGTGCCAAGCCGAGGCTCATCTCGTCCACCATCAACAGGCGCGGGCTGCCCGTCAGCGCGCGGCCGAGGGCCAGGATCTGCTGCTCGCCTCCGGACAGGAGGCCGGCTTGTCGGCCCATCAGGTTGCCCAACGCCGGGAAGTAGTCGACGACCCGCTCGATGGCGGGCCCGGCCTTGCGGGTACCGAGCTTGAGGTTCTCCTTCACCGTCAAGCCGAAGAACAGTGAACGGTCCTCGGGGACGTGGGCGACGCCCGTGCGGGCGATGCGTTGGGGCGCGCGGCCCTTGACCGAGCGGCCGGAGAGTCGGACGTCACCGCCGAGCAGCGGCAGCAGACCGGACACCGTCAGCAGCGTCGTCGTCTTGCCGGCGCCGTTGGCGCCGAGGAGGGCAACGACCTCGTGTTCGGCGACGACCAGATCGAGCTTTCGGACCACCGTCGCTCCCCGATAGCCGGCATCGAGCTGTTCGATCTCGAGCAGTGGGGGGCTCACGCCGGGGCCTCGGGATGGTCGTTCGGGTCGCCCTGCTCGCCGAGGTAGGCGGCGATCACCCGCTCGTTGGCCCTGATCTGTGCCGGTGTCCCCTGGGCGATGATCTGGCCGAACTCCATCACGTAGAGGTAGTCGCACACCGTGAGGACCAGGCTCATGTCGTGGTCGACGAGGAAGATGGTGACACCCGTGTCGACCATCTTGCGCAGCTCGGCACCCAGGGCGAGGCTCTCCACGGGGTCCAGACCCGCGGCGGGCTCGTCCATGCAGATCAGCTGTGGTTCGGCGGTCAGAGCCCGGGCCACACCGACCAGCTTGCGGTGACCCTGGGACAGCTCCCCCGGCATCCGGGTGCGCAGCTCCTCGAGTCCGAGCGTGGCGAGCGCGCGCTCGACGGCGGACGTGTCGCGCGCTCGTCTCGGCCGGATCAGATCGAGCAGGAAGCCGCCCGCGCTCTGTCGGTCCGCGGCGACCTGCAGGTTCTCGACCACGGTGAGGTCGTCGAACAGCTCGAGCGACTGCCAGGTCCGAGCGAGGCCCAGCCGGGCCCGCCGGTGGGCGGGCAAGCTGGTGATGTCCTGATCCGCAAAGCGGATACCTCCGGTGGCCGGGGTGAATCCCGTGAGCGCGTCGATGAAGGTCGTCTTGCCGGCACCGTTCGGACCGATCAACCCGACCAGCTGACCTTGCTCGACGGTGACGTCGATGTCGTCGAGGGCGCGCAGGCCGCCGTAGGTGACCCTCAGGGCTGTCGTATCGAGCAGCGCCATCAGAGCTCCTCGGGTACCGGGATCGGCTGAGGTCCGGCTTCTCTTCGCCGCGCCAACGCGTGCGTGACGCGCCGAACGCCGGCGCGAAACGCGCCGGCAATGCCCTCGGGGTTGAGGATGGCGGTGACGATGAGGCCCAGGCCGCCGACGTACAGGCTGTACTTCTGGTCGACGTGGAACCATTCCTGCAATCCCGTGAACGCGATGCCACCGGTGACGATGCATCCGCCGACCACCGCGCCGGTGACGCTCGAGATGCCGCCGAGGTAGGCGAAGGCGAGGATCGTCATGGAGGCGATGCTCCCGAATGTGAGCGCCGTCACCGAGCCGAAGTTGTAACCCGACAGCGCACCACCGAGCCCGGCCACGAACGCGGCCAGCCCGAACGCGAGCATCTTGGTGCCGGCCACGTTGATGCCGACAGCCGCTGCCGCCCGCTCGTTCGACCTCACCGCGAGCATCTGGCGCCCCGTGACGGACCGCCGGACGTTGACGACGACCAGTGCGAGCACCATGACGACGCCCAGGCAGAAGACGCCGAAGAAGGGGTTGGGCAGCTTTCCGTCACCGAAGGTGCTGAGCGCGTTCGGCCCGAACTTCAGACCGAACAGGTGCGGAGGAGGAACTTCCGCCCCGCGGAGGCCGCCGTTCCACGAGGGGTTCTTGAACACGAAGGTCTCGATCGTGACGGCGAACGCGAGCGTCACCACCGCCAGGTTGACGCCGCGCACTCGTAGGGCCGGCACCGCGGTGAGAAGGCCGAACGCGGCGGCTGCCGCGGCGCCGAGCAGGGGCCCGATGGGGAACGGGACGCTCCAATCGGTGACGAGCTTGGAGAGCGCGAACCCGGAGACGCCGGCCAGCGTCATCTGAGCCAACGAGATCTGGCCCAAGAACCCGGTGAGGATGACCAGCGAGAGACAGATGACGGTGCCGACGAGCGTTACGGTGATCGCCGTTCTCCATTGCGAGGAGAGCGTCAGGAGGCCGACCAGGCAGAGCCCGCCGGCGATGACGGCCCGGAGGGCCACGTGCGCCGGGCGCGGTGAGAAGGGAAGGCGCCCCGCGCCGATCGTGCCTCTCGTGGGCAGCTTGTCCCCGCGCAGAAAGAGCGCGATCACGATGAGGAGGAAGGGGAGGGCCTCCTTGATCCCGGGCACCGGCCCGGATCCCGCGTGCGGGTACCAATCCTTCGTTCCGAGGAACGACAACCACGACTGGGTCATGGCGATCCCGAACGCGGCTCCGGTGGTGAGCCAGAACGAGCTGAAGTTGCCGAGCAACGCGGCGGCGAGCGCCGGCACGATCAGGAGCGTCACCGTGAACGGATCGATGAAGCTGTTGATCGACGCGGCCAGGATGCCGAACGCGCCCGTCAGCACCGTCGACAGGACCCAGTTGGTGCCGGCCAGCACGTCCGGTGAGAACCCGAGGAGGACGGCACCCTTCTCGTTCTCGGCCGCGGCCCGGGTGGCGAGACCGAATCGTGTGAACCGGAAGACCGCCCAGAGAACGGCCGTCACGGCCACCACGATGACGGCCAGAACCAGGTTGTCGAAGGGGATCACCACGTGACCAGGGAAGGTCACCGGTCGCTTGCGCATGATGGGCTCGATGGCCAGCGCCTGCGAGGTGAAGCGCAGGGTGACGATCGCCTGAAGGAGGATGAACAGGCCGACCGACGCCACGACCTTGGCCAACGGTGGCGCGCCGCGCAGGGGCCGGAAGATCAGGAAGTGGAACAGGAGCCCCAACACGACGGACGCGGCCAGGGAGATGAGCATGGCCGGCCAGAACGACATCGGCGTGCCGGTCCCGAGCTGGGTCGGCCAGTGGGGGAGGCTGACGCCCGTTGCTCCGCCCGCGTGCAGGGCTCCCTCGACGAGCGCGAGCGGGTTGGGCAGCGGCGGCAAGAAGACCCGGCCCTGCGTGCGCAGCGAGTCATAGATATAGGCCACGTACATGGCCGTGGCCCCGTTGGCGAAGTTGACGACACCCGAGCCCTTGTAGGTGAGGACGACGCCGAGCGCGATAGCGGCGTACAGGGCACCGGTGCCGATCCCACCGAGCACGGCCGTCAGCTGGTCGTGATCGGTCACGATGACCCCGAGCAGCACGACCCCGGCGAGGACCGCGGCGATGCGGCCGATCTTCGGGAGGCTGACGCTGCTCGTCATGACCGTGCCGCGACTCGAACGTGTCCGGCTTCGGTCAGCCCGTGTACGGATCGATGGCCTTGTTGTTGATGCCGCTGGCGATCGCCGTCCACTTGTGGTTCTTGTACAACATGATTCCCATATGCGTGCCACAGAGTGACTGGAACAGCGAGGAGAATCCGCACTTCATCGGTCCGGCCACGATCATCATCGGTCCCGTGAACGACTTGATGGACGAGAGCAACGCCGTCGTCGAGGCATCGGGCCCGAGTTGGTTGTAGAACTTCGTCGCGGTCATCAAGTTCGCGAAGGTCGGACCGGCGAAGCCGGTGTACTCGACGTTCTTCGGACCGTACTGTTGGACCTTCGCCAGGTAGGTGCTCATCCCGGAGGCGGCTTCGGGCACGAAGTAGCTGTATCCGTAGTCGCCGAAGTACCAGCCGTCGGGCACGGTGTCCGTGGAGCCGAGGTCGGCGAGGTGCTTGGTCATCGGGGTGCCGAAGCAGAGCCCGGTGGTGACGACCGGCGTCTTGATGCCGAGCGACTTGAGCGCGTCGTAGGTCGCGATGCACCCCTGGACGGTGACGATCGGCATGACCACGTCGGCCTTGTCGGCTCCGGCCGCCGTGAGGGCGTTCTGGACGTCCGGAGCCGTCGGCGCGTCGGAGATCTTCTGGAGCGTCACGTCCGTGATCCCGTAGCTCTTGAGCTTGGGCACGAGCAGCCCCTCGGCCCCGAACACCTCGGCTTCGCTGTCGCCGTAGATGATCGAGACCTTCCGGATGTTGTGAAGGTTCTTGGCGGCGAAGACCCCCATTCCCTGCACCACCCCGGGCCCTCCCGGCGTGTAGGCGTAGGCGCCGCGGGTGAGGAAGTCGGAGGTCACCACCGGGTTGCTGACGAGGACGGGCTTCGTTGCCGAGATGGTGTTGTAGAGCGCCTGGTTGCCGACGGTCATGGTGCCGGTGATCACGAGCTTGACCTTGTTGTCGTTGGCCAGCTGCGTGCCGCACTTCTGGCCGTCCTCGTTGGCGACCACGAGGCACTTCTCGATCTTGATGGGATGGCCCTGGATGCCGCCGAGCTCGTCGTTGACGTACTGCACCGCCGCGTCGAAGCCTTCAGTGGCCTCCGGGAACGCGGGAACGCCGCCCTCCTGGTTGACGTAGCCGATGACGACCGGGGACAAGCTGGGGTTGGCCTTGCCCGCCTTGCCGCCGGTATAGGCGAGGGCCCAGTCGTTGGACACGGCGGGTGTCTTGGTGCTGGCGGAGGTCCCGGACGACGTGTTGCTCGTGCTGCTCGAGCACGCGACCGGAGCCAGCGCCAAAGCGCACAGCGCCGCGACGGTGGTGAAGCGAGCGAAGGGCAGACGGACCACGGCCTTCGCCCCGACCGTGTTGCGACCCGGCATCGTCATACCCATGCCTCCCCTACGGACCCCTGCGGGTTCCGCGCGTACGGAACCTAGCGGCCGACCGTTCGGCAACCTAGGGCCGAACGGCTCTTTGTGCGGGTGGACCGAGTTGTGCCGGCAACCCACAGCTTCGGTATCCCGCACAGGGACCAAAGTCCCGACGAGGGGGGACAAGAAGGCACTGTCGCCATGCGACCTCGGCGCAGATCATGCGATGAGGAGGTGGAGCCATGCAGGTTCTTGTCGTGGAATCCGAAGCGGGTGCGGCGACGGTCGCGGTCGCTCAGCTCCAAGCCGCAGGTCACCGGGTGATGCGCTGCCACGAGCCCGGCGCCCCCGCGTTCCCGTGCGCCGGGCTCGAACCCGGTGGGTGCCCGCTCGAGCACGACGCGATCGACGTCGTGCTGACCGTGCGATCACGGGCGCAGAAGCAGCCGAGCCCACTTGAGGACGGCGTCACCTGTGCGCTTCGTCAGCGCACGCCGGTGGTCGTCGCGGGGCGCACGACACCGAACGCGTTCGAGCAGTTCCCGGTGACGATGGCCGAACTCGACGTGGTCGCGGCCTGCGAGCGGGCCGCAACCGGCCCGCAGCTCGAGCATGAGCGGGTGGCACTGACCGCGCTCGAAGAGACCCTCGGGCATTCGGGCCTTGCCGCGGCGTCGGCCGGCGCATCGGTGCACCGGAGCGGGGAAGGCTTGCGCGTGGCACTTCACGTCCCGGCCGCGACGCCCCGGCCGGTCCGAGACACCGCGGTCGTGAGGGTCGTCGGCGCGCTTCGAGCGTTCGATCCGCATGCCCCCAAGATCGACGTCACGTGCGAGGAGAATCCGTGATGCTTCCCAAGACGATCGTCGTTCCGCTCGACGAATCCGCCTTGGCCGAGCGAGCGCTCAAAGTTGCGCG
>JADGON010000334.1 GCA_017882945.1 Acidimicrobiia bacterium
CCCTCGGTGACCGTCTCGCCCAGCTGCGGCATCGTGATGTCCACTCGGGTGAATCCTCCTGTCAGCCGTGCAGCGATCGACCCGTGAGCGCGAGCGCGGACTCGCCGAACAGCTCGCTCAAGGTCGGGTGCGGATGGATCAGCGCGCCCAGGTCGTCGGCCGTCGCTTCCCAGTTCACCGCGAGATAGCCCTCGGCGAGCAGCTCCGTCGCCCACGGTCCGGCGATGTGCACGCCGAGCAAGGGACCATCGCGCTCCGCGACGATCTTCACCAGCCCGTCGGGCTCACCCATGATCACGGCCCGGCTGTTGCCCGCGAACCGGTGGACCGACGTCACCACGTCGTAGCCGCGCTCGACGGCCGCGGCCTCGGTGAGCCCGCTGAACGCGACCTCGGGGTGGCAGTAGATGCCCCACGGCACCTTGTCGTGGTCGACCGGGACGACGTCCTCGCCCAGAATCGTCTTGATCGACACGATCGCCTCGGCAAAGCCGACGTGGGCAAGCGCGGGACCCTTCACGAGATCACCCACCGCGAAGACGCCCGGCACCGACGTCTGCTGGTACTCGTCGACGACGACCCAACCCCGCTCGTCGACCTCCACGCCGGATCCCTCGAGCCCGATGCCCTCGGAGCGCGGGCGCCGGCCCACGCTCACCACGACCGTGTCGACCTCGACGGATTCCGACGCGCTTCCCGCGAGGTAGCGCACGGCGAGCTGTGGCTCGCGGTCCACGCCTTCCACGGCCACTCCGGTCAGGACCTTGATGCCGCGCTTCTTGAACGCGCGCACCACGACGTCCGCGGCCTGCTTGTCGACGCCGGGAAGGATCGCGGGCATCGCCTCGAGGAGCGTCACCTCGCTGCCGACGTCCGCGAGATAGGACGCGAACTCACAACCGATCGCGCCGCCACCGATGATCGCGGTGCGGGCCGGGACTTCGTCGAGCACGAGGAGGTGATCCGACGACAGGACCTGCTTGCCGTCGAACGGGATGCCCGGCAGCTCCCGCGGCAGCGAGCCGGTCGCGAGGATCAGCGCGTCGCCGATGAGCTCCGAACCGTCGGAGACGCGCACATGATGCGCCGCGGCGTCGACGATCGATCCCGTTCCCGGGACCACGGTCACCTTGCGCCCCTTCAGCAGCGATTCCAGACCCTTGGTGAGCCGGTCGACCACCTGCTGCTTGCGCGCCTGGCTCGTCGGGAGATCCACCGTGGGCTGGCCCGCGTCGACCCCGAATTCCTTGGCGCCCCGCACCGTCCGGAGCACCTCCGCGGTCTGGAGCAGCTCCTTGGCGGGTATGCATCCACGATGCAGACAGGTACCCCCGACCCTGGCTTCTTCGACCATGGCGATCCGGAGCCCGGCGGCCGCTCCGTACAGGGCGGCCGCGTAACCACCCGGCCCGCCGCCCAAGACGACGACGTCGAACCTCTCAGCCACCGTGCCCACCACCTTCAGATCGGAGCCTTGCGACGGTCATTGTGCGCGCACCCCTGCGCCGGTCAGCCACCAGGATCGGACGCTCAATGCTTCGCCATGAGGATCTGGATCGCACCCGCCGCGAGGATCGCCAGCCCGGTGACCAGAGCCAGCAACATCAACGTGCGCGTCTTCATGCCCCCATCATCGTCCCAACCCGGCGTGCCCGCCGACTCGCCCGGCGCGGCCTCCGCAAAATTCGCCCCAAACCGCCGCTATGCTGATGCGCCGTTCGGTCCAAGGCTGGTCGAGGGACACCAGACGATGCTGGTGAGCCGCCATCGGTTCGCGACGGAAGGAACCGGGGTACGCAGGTGAAGGAACGGTCGGGGAGGCTGATCGAGAGGGCGCGAGGCGCGGTGCCCGAGGGCACCTTCGCGCTCAGTGCGGGGCTCGTCGTCGCGGCCATCACCGCGTACCTGTTCGTCATCGTGGCCAACAAGGGCCTCGACGGAACCCAGTACTCCGCGTTCGGCGCGTTCTGGGGCTTCATCTTCGTGGCCGGGCCGGGTCTCTTCCTCCCGCTCGAGCAGGAGGTCGGTCGGGCGCTCGCCCACCGGCGGGCCCAGGGGATCGGAGGCGGTCCCCTCGTCGCTCGCGCCGCGCGCCTCGGTGCCATCCTGACGGCGGCGATGGTCGTCCTGGTACTGGTCACCTCCCCGCTCTACGTGGACGGTCAGTTCCACGGCAACTGGCTCCTGGTCGCCAGCCTCGCGATCGGCCTCGTCGGCTTCTACTGCATCCATTCGACCCGCGGCACGCTCTCGGGCAACGCACGGTTCCGTCCGTACGGCGAGATGATGGCCATCGAAGGCGTGGTGCGCCTCGTGGCCGCGGTCGTGGTGCTGGCGCTCGGCATCAACAACGCCGGGGCCTTCGGAATGTGCATGGCCCTGGCTCCGTTCGTCGCCGTGGCGCTGTCGTTGCGCAACGAGCGCAAGCTGCTCACCCCCGGGCCGCCGGCTCCTTACTCCGAGCTCTCCAACGCCTTGGGCTGGCTGCTCGCGGGTTCGGTGCTCATGCAGCTGCTCGGCTACTCCTCCCTGCTCGGAGTCAACCTGCTCAAGGGCTCGAGTCACGCCGACACGTTGGCCGTCGCGGCATTCACGTCCGCCTTCTTCGTCGCCCGGATCCCACCGCTGCTGTTCCAGGCCGTACAAGGGACCCTGCTCCCGAAGCTCGCGGGCCTTGCCGGGGCCGGACGTCACGACGACTTCCGCACCGGGCTCAAACAGCTTCTGGTCATCGTCGTCGGCATCGCAGTCGTTGGCACCCTCGCGGCATTCACGATCGGCGTGCCGGTGGGCAAGATCCTCTTCCCACCGTTCACCATCGACAGCTTCGACCTCATGCTCCTGGCGGCCGGGAGTGGCGCGTTCATCGTCGCCCTGACCGTGGCCCAGGCACTCCTTGCTCTCAAGGGCCACAAGCTCGCCGCACTCGCCTGGTTCCTCGGCGTTGTCTCGTTCGTGGCCGTGGCCTCGGCCATCTCGGATCTGGAGCTGCGCGTCGAGGCCGGATTCCTCGTCGGCGCGATCGTGAGCACGCTCGTCATGGGGGGCGCCCTCATGAACCGCATGAAGCGGGGCGTGCCCGAGAGTGTGGACTCGCTGATCACCCAGATCGAGACGGAACCCCTCGAGATCTAGGTCGCCGCGTCGTCCTCGGGACGAGTGCCGATGCAGAGCAGCGACTGGCCGAACCGGGGCGCTCGACCTTCCTCCAGCTGGCGGATCAACGGGACCACCAGGCGGTCGTACACCTTGACCGACCAGCGTTGCGTCGGCACCTGGCCCAACTGCCGGGCGAACAGCCACCAGGCGAGTGCGCCGACGGTGTTGACGTAGCGCGCCTCCACCACCGCGAACCCGGCCCGGTCGAAGGTGGTCACCAGCCCGGAGCGCCGGTAACGGCGACGGTGCCCGATGCTGCGGTCGAAGTCGGAGTACAGGCCTTCGAACGCGGGAACGAAGACGCAGAGCCGCCCGCCGGGCTTGAGCGTCTCCCGGAGATCGGCCAGCGCGTCGACGTCATCCTCGATGTGCTCGAGCACGTTGATCAGCACGACCGAGTCGAACTTCCGGCCTTCCCCACCGAACGCGGCGACGTCCGCTTGCAGCACATCGACATCGGCGCATCCCTCGAACCGCTCTGCGAGCTCGTCGACACAACGCTTCGAGAGATCCGTCGCCGTCACATGGGCATCGCGGCGCAACCGCTCGGTGAGCTCGCCGTGGCCGGCACCGATCTCGAGCACCTCAGCACCGAGGTAGGGCCGGATCAGCCGGTAGATCCAGTCGGCGTAGTTGTCGGCTTCCTCGAGCGAGGACAGGACGTCCGAGAGCTCCGCGTCCGAGTCGTCGAACTCCGCGGGTGGGATGTTGCGATCCGGCGCCCGGTCGATCCGGTGCCGCATCCCCCGCCAGGCGCTCGAGTACCGAACCACGCCGTACATCGCGCGGACGCCGTCGCGCCACCCGATCTTCTTGCCTTCCGAGTAGGTCCGCCCTGAGTACGAGATCCCCACCTCGTAGATGCGCCAGCCGGCCGCGGCGATCTTCGCGGTGATCTCGGGCTCGATCCCGAACCGGTCTTCCTCGATGACGATGGACTGGATGACCTCACGGCGAAACGCCTTGTAGCAAGTCTCCATGTCCGTCAGGTTCAGGTTCGTGAACATGTTCGACGCGGTCGTGAGCAGCCGGTTGCCCACCGAGTGCCAGTAGTAGAGGACCCGGTGCGGCTGGCCGGAGAGGAACCGTGACCCGTAGACGACGTCCGCGTCACCGGCGAGGAGCGGCCCGAGCACGGTCGAGTACTCCTCGGGGTCGTACTCGAGGTCGGCATCCTGGACGATCACGTACGGGGCGGTCGCCTCCTGGAAGCCGCGACGCAGTGCCGCGCCCTTCCCCAGGTTGATCGGCTGGACGAAGAGGCGGATCCGCGGGTCGGCGATGCCCTCGACGATCGCGACCGTCTCGTCGGTCGAGCCGTCGTCGACGACGATCAGCTCCTGGACGTACGGAGAAGCCAGGACCTGACGGATCACCGTCTCGAGCGTCGCGGCCTCGTTGTACGAGGGCATCACGACCGAAAGGCACGGGACCGCCTCGATCATCGGGGCAGTGTCGCACAACGACCTGCGGAGATGCGGGTTCCTGCCGGTAGGCTCGGCCGATCGACCCCGTTCGTGTTGCTCTCGACGGCACGCCGTTGCTGGGGCAGCGCACCGGCATCGGCGAGGTCACCGACGGCCTCATCACGGCGCTCGCGGCCCGTGACGACGTGGTTCCCGTTGCCTACGCGCTGACCTGGCGCGGCCGCGACGACCTCGAGAACCGGCTCCCTGCCGGAGTCGTGGCCGCGACCGCTCGCTTCCCCGCGCGGCTCGTACGGGAGCTGTGGGGGCGGGGCTCGTCGTGGCCCCGGGCCGAGCACTGGACGGGCCCGGTCGACGTCGTCCACGCCCTCAACTACGTCGCACCACCGGCGCACGCGCCCGTGATCATGGCGGTCCACGACCTCACCTTCATCCGCTTTCCCGAGCTCTGCACCCCCGACACGCTTCGGTACGGCAACCTCATCCGCCGCGCGCTCGACCGTGGCGCGCTCGTCCAGACCGGCAGCGAATTCACCGCGGCGGAGATCAGGGACGAGTTCGGCGTCCCAGCCGACCGGGTCGTCGCGATCCATTGGGGGGTGGGCGCCGTCACCGACGGTCGCGCCGAGCTGGGCGCGAAGCTCGCCGGCGGATCCCGCTACGTCCTCGCGCTCGGGACGGTCGAGCCGCGCAAGAACCTCCCCGCGCTCGTACGCGCGTTCTCGGCCGTCGCGTCGTCCGACCCGGAGGTTCGTCTCGTGGTCGCGGGCCCCGACGGCTGGGACCACGAACGGTTCAACGCCGCGCTGGAAGCCGCGCCGAATCGCGAACGGATCGTGCGACTCGGCTACGTGACGAGCGCGCAACGCCGCGACCTGCTCGCCGGCGCGACGATCTTCGCCTACCCGTCCCGGTACGAAGGGTTTGGTCTCCCCCCGCTCGAAGCGATGGCTGCCGGAGTGCCGGTCGTCGCCGGGAGCGCGGGTTCACTGCCCGAGGTGCTGGGAGACGCCGCGCGACTCGTCGACCCGCTCGACGATGACGCGCTCGCCGGCGCGTTGACCGACCTGCTCGACGCTCCCGACGCCCGAGCCGCGCTGGTCGCACGCGGCAAGCGGCAGGTCGCGCGCTATTCGTGGGACGCGACCGCGGCCCGGTTCGCCCAGCTCTATCGTTCGGTCGCATGAAGGTCGCGCTGCACGTCGGGCAGCTGTTCCAGCGCGTCCCGGGTGGCATCGGGCGCTACGTGGACGGGCTCCTGGACGCACTCCCCGATGCGGGCGTGGAGCTGGTGACGTTCGCCGCCGGCTCCCCTCCCCCGGACCGCCAGCCCCCGTTTCCCCAATTCGTGGACCTCGGGCGACCCCACGCGCCCTGGCGCTACGAGCTCTGGCACCGGCTGCGCCGGCCACCGATCCCGGTGCAGGCCGACATGATCCACGCGCCGAGCCTCGCGGTGCCGCCCGCGCGCGACACCCCGCTCGTGGTCACCGTGCACGACCTCGCCTTCCTGCGCCACCCAGAGGTCTTCACCCGTCGCGGCGTCGAGTTCCACCGTCGCGGTCTCGCGATCGCGCACCGCGAAGCTGCGGCAGTCATCGCCATCTCCGAGTTCACGCGTGACGAGCTGATCAGCTCGGGCTTCGAGCCCGAACGCGTGCACGTGGCTCCGCTGGCGATCATCGTTTCACCCGAGGAACCCGACGACGCCGTCGACGCGCGGGTCGCGGCCACCGGAGTCGAGGCGCCGTACGTGTTGAGCGTCGGCACCATCGAGCCACGCAAGGGTCTCGACACCCTCGCGGCTGCCGTCGCGATCGTGCGGCGCAGCCACCCCGATCTCACCCTCGTGCTCGCGGGCCCGACCGGCTGGCTCTCGGTCCCCGGTCTCGACGGGCCGGGCGTGCGCCGGCTCGGGCGCGTCGACGAAGCAACGTTGGACGCTCTCTACCGTCGCGCCGAGCTGTGCGCGCTCCCGTCGCGCTACGAGGGCTTCGGGCTCCCGGCGCTCGAGGCGATGGCCCGGGGTTGCCCGGTCATCGCATCCGATGCCACCGCCCTCCCCGAGATCGTCGGTGACGCCGGGATGCTCGTTCCCCCAGGGGACATCTCGGGTTGGACGACGGCGCTGAGCGAGCTCCTCGGTGACGAGGCAGCCCGCCGTGACCTGGCCACGCGCGGCCGGCGGCGGGCCTCCGACTTCACCTGGGCTGCTTCCGCCGAGGCGCACCTGCGCGCCTACGCCGCCGCCGGGGCTCGCGCGGCGCGCTCATAGACTCGACCCTCGTGCGCCTGCTGCTGGACGTCTCGGCGGTGCCCGTCCATCCCGTCGGTGCCGGCGTCTACACCGTGCAGCTGGCTCGGGGCCTGGGCGAGCACGACGAGCTTGATCTTCACCTCCTCACCCGCCGCGACGACGCGGCGCGCTGGGGCGACCTCGCGCCCAAGGCCGCCATTCACGCGGAGGTCCCGGAACGCCGTCCGGCCCGCATCGCCTGGGAGCAGGTCCGCGCGCCCGCGCTCGCGACGCGCCTCGCGCTCGACGTCTGGCACGGACCGCACTACACGATGCCTCTGCGCCTGACGGTCCCCGCGATCGTCACCGTGCACGACCTCACGTTCTTCGACCATCCCGAGTGGCACGAGCGCAGCAAGGTGGCGTTCTTCACGCCGATGCTGCGGGTCACCGCGCGTCGAGCGCGTGCGCTCATCGCGGTGAGCGAGCACACCGCGAGCCGCCTGCGCGCGCGTCTCGACCCGCCGGCGCCCATCGTGGTTGCACCGCACGGCGTAGATCACGAGCGCTTCCGTCCCGCGCCGCGCGGCGATGCCGACGACCTCGCGATCCTCCGCGGGCTCGGCATCCGACCGCCCTACCTCGCGTTCGCCGGGACGCTCGAGCCCCGCAAGGACGTCCCGACGCTGGTGTCGGCGTTCGCCGCACTCGCGCCCGGCCGCCCCGATCTGCGGCTCGTGGTCGCGGGGCGCGACGGCTGGGGAGCGGAGGCGGTGCGGGACGCGGCAGCCGGCAGTGGCGTCACGACGCACATCCTGCGCCCGGGTTGGATGCCCGGGAGCGCACTGCCCGCTTTCTTCCGCCAGGCCGAAGCGGTGGCCTACCCGTCGCTCGAGGAAGGCTTCGGGCTCCCGGCGCTCGAAGCTCTGGCCTGCGGCGCGGCGCTCGTCACCACCACCGGTTCCGCGATGGCCGAGGTCG